>JAEDLC010000043.1 GCA_016295505.1 Dorea sp. | reverse complement strand
CCGGATGCCAGTGCCAGTCGATACAATGAAAATCAAATTGCCAGATATCTTCCAGGTAATAGCTGAAGGGGTATTCTTCGTTTCCATGGGCAACCGTTTCTCTCAGGGTTTCATCAGTCAGTATCTTCGTGTATATAGGATTGATAGTCATAACAAACACCTTTTTGCGATATTGTGTAATAATTGTACGATATTATTCATTGAAAAATACATAATAGTACGATATATTTCAATAAGTATTATAAAAGCAGGAGGAAATGAAGTCAATATGGCTAAAAATTATAAAAAAACACTGATTGCCTGTTATCTGGGTTTTATCACACAGGCAATCGCAGCTAATTTTGCCCCACTGTTATTTTTGAAATTTCATAAGGATTATGGGATACCGCTGGGAAGGATAGCGCTCATTCCCACCACATTTTTCCTGACGCAGCTGTTCGTAGATGTCTTGTGTGCACAGTTTGTGGATCGCATCGGATATCGGAAATGTGTTGTGGCATCCGAAGTATGCTATGCTGCAGGACTGGCAGGGCTTGCATTTTTGCCGGGATGTTTTCGTGATCCGTTTACCGGAATGATCATCAGTGTCATTGTGTATGCAATTGGGAGCGGATTGATTGAAGTATTAGGCAGTCCGATCGTGGAAGCGTGTCCATTTGAACACAAAGATGCCGTCATGAGTCTTCTGCATTCATTTTACTGCTGGGGATCTGTTGGAGTTATTATATTATCCACATTATTTTTTGCAGTTTTCGGAATAGACAGCTGGAAATGGCTTGCCTGTATCTGGGCATTGATTCCATTATATAATATATATAATTTTGTGACTTGTCCGATAGAACATCTGGTTGAGAACGGACAGGGGATGACGATAGGCGAGTTGTTCAAAGTCCCATTATTCTGGGTCTCCATTATTCTGATGATATGTGCCGGCGCCTCTGAATTGTCCATGGCGCAGTGGGCCTCTGCATATGCGGAATCTGCGATTGGATTGTCAAAGACGGCGGGTGATCTGGCAGGCCCCTGTATGTTTGCGGTTACGATGGGAATCAGCCGAGTGATTTATGGGAAATACGGTGAAAGTCTGAATCTGATGCGATGTATGCTGGGCTCCGGCTGCCTGTGTCTGTTCAGTTATCTTCTGGCTTCCATGTCGCCGAATCCGCTGATTGGCCTGATCGGTTGTGTCATCTGCGGATTCTCGGTTGGCATCATGTGGCCCGGAACCATCAGTATCTCTTCCGGCCAGCTGCCTTTGGGTGGAACGGCAATGTTTGCTCTTCTGGCAATGGCGGGTGATCTGGGAGGAGCATTCGGTCCGGGGCTTGTAGGCAATATTACGCAGAATGCCAATGATAACCTTCAAAAAGGAATGCTTGCAGGCTGTGTTTTTCCAGTGGTCTTAATGATATCGCTTCTGATCATGAAACAGTTTCAGAAAAGATCTACTGATATTCGACAATAACAATTTGTTTCTGCCGATCTGTATGTGTTATGATGAAACGGAAAATCCTCTGCCTTATAAAAAGGCAGGGGATTTTTGTCAGGAGTCAGTTTCAGCTTTAAATGCCGCGGAAACGGAAAGTAAATGTCATTATTTTGCTGATGTCCAGTAAATATTCAGGATGTACCCGTGCTCCCCAGCTATTGTCTCCTGCGATTCCCATCTGCTGCATGGATGCGCGGATAACGGTGTAATGAATCTGTGGAAGTTCGAAAGGATGTCTTGCATTTTCCATTTCATGCGGAGTCCAGGGCAGTGCAGAAAAGTTGATGCAGTCTCCCTCGAACAACAGCCCGCGCCCTCGTCTGTCAGTTACTTTTGCCCAGCGGACACCGACTTTATTGCCGCATTCCTGGGGAACCATGTAGCGTGCCAGGTTGTCGATAACTGTATTTTTGTAGATACCAAGTTTTGCACCTTTTTGACGGTCTGCATATGTCTCTGCCGGTCCCATTCCATACCATTCTACCTGATTATAATCTGCATTGATCTTCATAATCATTCCGAATTCCGGCATATCACCAAGTTCCGCTATTGGGTCATAAGAAAGCGTAGTTTCGATGGTTCCATCTCCGTAGACTGTATAGGCAACGCTGCAGTGAGATACCGGTTTTGTTGCCAGATGATATCTGAATGTGACTGTCACGGAATTTCCGGTTTCTTCTACCAGAGGGGATTCAGGTGCATTCGTCTCAAAATCCTTATGAGATGGATAGAGACTGGCAAGTTTCCATTGTCCGTACCTTGCCATCATCTGGTTTCCTTCGTCATTATCTATCGGTGCACGCCAGAAGTTCGGCTTCGGAATGCTTTCGATCATCTCTGTTCCGCCATAACGGTAGGATGCCAGTCCACCGTATAAACCAGAGAATAATACTTCAAAATTTTCTCCGCTTACACCGACGTTGTCCCATCCCTTGACAACGGAGATTGGTTTTTGGCATTTTTGATGTGGTGTGGTTTTTTCAACGGTATAAATGGTCTGGCCAAAGGCAATTTCATAGCCTGCTTTTTCCCAGAGGGTATCTTCCTTCAAAACGAAAGAAACAGTTACCGTATATTCACCAGGCGCAGAAGCTTTGCGGATCGGAAGCGCATATTCTTTCCTGGACAGAGGTGCAACGTCTGTGTCAAGTGCAGCCTGGCAGACAATCGTTCCGTCTTTTGCAAGAGAAACGATACAGTCAAAGGTACTGGTATTTACAAACAGGTTTTTATTAATAATAAGAACTGATTCTGCCGATACAGTTGCAGTGATGTTCTGGTAATTGTATTTTACTTCCTGCATCTTTGGCGATGGGCTCCTGTCTCCACCATATACGATTCCGTTTCCGCTGAAATTATAGTCCGTCGGACGTTCCCCAAAGTCTCCGCCGTATGCCTGAAATTCATTGCCGTAGCGATCCTTTTTATAGATGGACTGGTCTACGTAATCCCAGATGAATCCTCCCTGATACAGAGGCTCAGTGTCGGTCAGATCTGTGTATTTATGCATGGCACCGCAGGAATTTCCCATTGCGTGTGTGTATTCACAGCAGATGAAAGGCTTGTCACGATGCTCGGATAAGAACTTCTGGATGGAGGCAACAGATGGGTACATCTGACTTTCCATATCACTGGTTTCATTATAGCGGCGGTCATTGAAGATGCCTTCATAGTGAACCAGACGTGTGGAATCAAGCTCGCGGAATTTATCTGCCATATCACGGATGACAGAACCGCCGAAAGATTCATTTCCGCAGGACCAGATCAGAATAGAGGGATGATTCTTATCGCGCTGATAAGTGGAATTTACACGATCAAGCATCATGGCTCGCCATTCATTATGATCACCTGGTACTGCGAGACTGTTATCGGCGAGACCACGAACGATCGGATCCCAGCTTCCATGAGATTCCAGATTGTTTTCATCAATCAGATACAGACCATATCGATCGCAGAGACGATAGATCCTGGAGTCATCCGGATAGTGGCAGGTACGGATTGCATTGATGTTGTGACGCTTCATGGTGAGAATGTCCAGAAGAATTTCATCAGCCTGAGGTACACGTCCGGCTTTTGAGCTGAATTCATGGCGATTCACACCTTTGAATACAATCCGTTTTCCGTTCAGACACATGATATGGTCTTTTATCTCAAAGCGGCGGAAACCGACATATTCAGAGATAACTTCCATGAGCTGTCCGTTTGTATCGTATACGTGCAATAATAATTCATAGAGGTTTGGTTCTTCCGCACTCCACAGGTCAAAGCCGCTGACCGGAAGGGAAAGATGTCCGCATCCATCCTGCAGAGAAAATGATGCAGATGTAAAAAGAGCTGTCTCCGGACTGTTTTTCAGATATTGGGCTGATGAAGCTTCATCGGAAAGAAGTCTGCGAAGATCTGCCTGAATCCGGCCGCACCCACATCCAGATACGTCAATAACAAGTTCACCGGCCTGATAAGTATCATCAAGTAGTGTCCGGATATTCAAATCCCAGATATGTACGTCCGGACGGGTAAAAAGATATACATCCCGGTAAATACCGGAGAATCGGAAAAAGTCCTGATCCTCGGCCCAGCTGCTGCTGGTCCACTTGTATACCTGGACTGCCAGCTTGTTCTCACCTTCCCGAATATATGGAGTTAATTCAAACTCTGTTGGGGTGAAACTGTCTTCACTGTATCCGATATATTGTCCGTTCAGCCAGACAGCCATGCCGCTTTCCACACCCTGGAAAGAAATATAAATTGGTTGTCTCTGCATGTTTTCCGGAACAGTAAAATATTTTACATAATTGGCGGTAGGATTGAATTTGGACGGAATCTCGCCGGCCCAGATATCTTCTCGTCCGTCCCATGGATACTGTGTATTGACATACGCCGGAGTATCATAACCTTCCATCTGAATGTGAGCCGGTACTCTGATATTGCTCCAGTTTTTACAGTTATAATCTCCGGCTTCAAAACCTTTTACAGTGTCATCCAGATTTCTTCCATAAGAGAATTTCCATATGCCATTCAATAAAAAACGATAAGGATTTTCCTGATTTCTAAGGCAGGATTCGTCCGGGTAGCAGATATGGTCAGAATGTGCCGGAAGTGCATTTTCTTTAAAAAATTCCGGATCTTTTATTTTATGATAGTCGAACATGGTATACCTCCCTGTATGATAGAACTTCTTCTATTATGAGAAATAGAAAGAAAAATTACAATATAAAATCGGTGCAAAACATGGAAAATATTGTCGGAAAGACCATTTTGATATCCGGCTGCTGTCTTGACTTATCCCTTCAAACTGGATAGACTTAGAGATACAGTGGAAGAGGAAGAAAGAGCAGAAAGCAGAGGTTGATAGATGAAGATCAAAGGCGCAATTTTTGATATGGATGGAGTGTTGTTTGACACAGAGAAGATATTTCAGAAAATATGGCATGAGATTGCGGCAGAATATGGAGTCGTGCTTTCTGAAGGTTTTGCGAGAGACATCACAGGCAGCAGTGGGCCATATATGTGTAGAATTATCGAACGTTACTATGGAGTGCCGGACGGAAATGTGATTATTGAAGAGTGCCGGAAACGTATCAGACAGAGCCTGAAAAAAGAAGTACCAAAAAAACCGGGAGTGGAGGAGATCCTTGAATATTTCCGGAGCGAGGGAGTAAAAATTGCAGTAGCAAGCAGCAGTACGAAGGAACAGATTGAAAGCAATCTGAAGATTGCAGGAATCAGACGGTATTTTGATGCGATCACAAGTGGAAAGGAAGTCGTGTACGGAAAACCGGCTCCGGATATCTTCCTTCTTGCGGCGAAGCGGATTGACTGTGCTCCAAAAGACTGCTATGTATTTGAAGACAGTGAGAATGGAATACGTGCCGGTGTGGCAGCCGGCTGCAGAACGATCATGGTGCCCGATCTGATCGAGCCTACGGAGGAGATCAGAAAAATCTGTTACGGGGTCTATGAGAATCTGGGGATCATTGCGAAGGAAAGAAAAATAAGATAAATGATATTTTCCTGAAATATGTGATATAACAAACGGGAGATCTCGATTAGTATATAAGCACATTTAGAAAAGTACAGGGGGAAAAGTATTATGAAAGAACTTCTTTTTGGAGCGGCATATTATGATGAGTATATGCCATATGAGCGACTGGATCAGGATATTTCCATGATGAAAAAAGCCGGAATGAATACGGTTAGAATTGCAGAGTCCACATGGAGTACCTGTGAACCACAGGAGGGTGTTTTTGACTTTTCGCATGTGGAAAAAGTGATGGACGCGATGGAAGAAGCCGGAATGAAAGTGATCATCGGAACTCCCACTTACGCAATTCCGACATGGATGGTAAAGTCACATCCGGATGTCATTGCTGAGACGGTAAGTGGAAGAGGAATCTACGGTGCGCGTCAGATCATGGATATCACACATCCGGTATATCTTTTCTATGCAGAACGCGTCATCCGTGAATTGATGAAACGTACTGCACACAGACAATGTGTTATTGGTTTCCAGATCGACAATGAGACAAAGTATTATGGGACGGCAGGGAAAAATGTGCAGGAGCGATTTGTAAAATATCTGCGCAGAAAATTCCATGATGATCTGGATGCGATGAACCGGGAATTTGGTCTGGATTATTGGAGCAATCGAATCAATGCATGGGAAGATTTTCCGGATGTGCGTGGTACGATAAACGGAAGTCTGGGAGCTGAATTTGAGAAATTTCAGCGAACACTGGTAGATGAATTCCTAAGCTGGCAGGCAGATATTGTGAATGAATATCGAAGAGAGGATCAGTTTATTACTCACAATTTTGACTTTGAATGGCGGGGATATTCTTATGGAGTACAGCCGGATGTCAATCATTTTCATGCTTCTCGATGTATGACGATTGCAGGAGTTGATATATATCATCCGTCTCAGGATGAACTTACAGGTGCTGAGATCGCATTTGGCGGAGATATGACACGTTCTCTTAAGAAAGGGAACTATCTTCTCCTTGAGACAGAAGCTCAGGGATATCCGGGATGGACACCGTATAAAGGACAGCTCAGACTGCAGGCGTACAGTCATCTGGCTTCCGGTTCAAACAGTGTGATGTACTGGCACTGGCATTCCATACACAATTCATTTGAAACTTACTGGAAAGGCCTTTTAAGCCATGATTTTCAGGAAAATGATGCTTATCGCGAGGCATGTGTGATTGGCCGTGAGTGGAAAGAGATCGGGCAGTCTCTGGTGAATCTGAAAAAGAAAAATGAAGTGGCAATTCTTGTCAGCAATGAATCGCTTACTGCGTTGAAATGGTTTGGAATTCAGGCAACGGCAGCAGGAGATGACGGAATCGGGTACAATGATGTTGTGCGCTGGATCTATGATGCGTTATACCGGATGAACGTGGAATGTGATTTTATCTGGCCGGAATCAGAAAATCTTGGACAGTACAAAGCAATCTTCGTACCTGCTCTGTACGCGGCACCGGATGCATTGCTTGAAAGGCTGAATCAGTACGTTGCAGATGGCGGGCATCTGGTGGCTACATTTAAGACTGCGTTTGCTAATGAAAATGTAAAAGTTAGTCATGAAGTACAGCCGCATATTCTGAATACATGCTTTGGCGTAGAATATCATCAGTTTACATTTCCAAAAAATGTGGGACTGTCAGGGACAGTGATTCGTGACGGAGCCTGTGCAGAGGCAAAAGTCTTTATGGAACTTCTGATACCGCAGGGAGCACAGACACTGGCTTCCTATGATCATTATAATTGGAAGGATTATGCTGCAATTACCAAAAATCATTATGGAAAGGGGACGGCTGTATATCTCGGCTGTATGACGGATGATGAAACGTTAAAATCCGTGATAAAGACTGTATTTCAGGAGGCAAAGACAGAACTGTCTGCATACAGTTTTCCGGTGATCGTCCGAAAAGGAACGAATGATTTTGGGAAGCAGGTGACGTATTTCCTCAATTATTCATCAGAAGAGAAGGATATTAAGTATCTGGAAGAACCAGGAAGAAAACTTTTGTCCGGAAGTCGGACAGAAACCGGGGATACATGGAAGATACCGGCCTGGGGAGTAGAGATCGTAGAACAATTATGATAGAATAATCTATACAGAATCGTAATCGTGAAGTGAGGGAGATGTGAGTATGAAAAATAAGAAGGTGGTTGTCTGCGGACATGTGTGTATCGATATCACGCCGCAGTTCCTGCCGAATCAGAGAGCAAAGCAGATCGGTGAACTCTTAAGACCAGGGAAACTTCTGAATGTGGGAAGCGCTACGGTCAGTGTCGGAGGAGCTGTAGCGAATACGGGTCTGGCGCTCCTGAAGTTCGGCAGTGAAGTGATTCTTATGGGAAAGATTGCAGATGATTCGTTTGGAAATATTATTGAACAGACGTTTCGGGAATATGGAGCAGAAAAACATCTGATCCATGCCGGCAACGAGAGTACTTCTTATTCTATGGTAATTGCACCTCCGGGAATTGACCGAATGTTTCTGCACCATCCGGGAACCAACGATACCTTTTGTTATGGGGATCTTGATTTTGAGCTGATCTCACAGGCTGGACATTTTCATTTCGGATATCCTTCTGCCATGCGTAACATGTATGTGAATGAGGGAAGTGAATTGCTTAAGATCTTTCAGAAAGTAAAACAGCTTGGTCTTACGACTTCGCTGGATCTCTCGGCGGTAGAAGACGGATCAGAAGCTTCAAAGACAGACTGGGCAAAGCTTCTGGAACGTGTGATTCCATATGTGGATTTCTTTGTCCCCAGCATTGAAGAACTGGGATATATGATGGACAGGCCACTCTACGAGGAATGGAATCGACGGGCCGGAAGCAGTGATATCACAATGGTCCTTGACGTTGAGAAGGACATAAAGCCGCTGGCTGACAGACTGATTGCCTGGGGAGCAAAATGTGTGCTGATCAAATGTGGAGCTCCGGGAATGTATCTGCAGACGGCTGATGCAAAAGTAATGGCACAGATAGATCCGCAGTTTTACGATTGGGGCGGACTTTCTGTCTTTGAGCAGAGTTATGTACCGGATTGTGTACTTTCGGGAACCGGAGCGGGAGATACCAGTATTGCAGCATTTTTGAAAGCCGCCATTGACGGGTATCCGGTGGAACGATGTCTGCAGCTGGCAGCAGGGACAGGCGCTTCCTGTGTTACGGCGTATGATACTTTGAGTGGTCTGAGATCTTTTGAAGAATTAATTCACAGAATTGAAAATGGATGGGAGAAGAATTCTTTCTAAACTAGATATATAGAATATAAGGGATTGTTGCAAAAAATGATATGAATGTATTTTGCAACAATCCCTTTGTAATCATCCGTACTTTAAGATCTTTCCTGAATCACAATGGCTCCGATTCCGACTGCACCGACACCGACATGACATGCAATGCTACAGGAAAGTGGCATATAATAAACATCACTTTCCGGGAATGCCTCCTGCACCATGTTTTTCCAGCGTTCGGCTTCTTCCGGTTTGTCGAAGGTTCCGGCAGTGGCAACTCTCAGTCTTTTTGCAGGGATATCCGAAAAACGGGAAGAAATATCGGCTTTTAAGGATTCAATCATTTTTCTCTCGCCCTGCTTCATACCGCGTACTTTTGTAATGAGATCAAGCTTTTCCCCCTGAATCGTGAGTACAGGTTTGATATTAAGAATATTGGCAATGGCGGCAGCAGAGGGGGTAATCCGGCCTCCTTTGAGCAGGTATTTCAAAGAATTGACGGTGATGTAGATGCTGGCCTGATAAGCAGATTCTTCCAAAGTTTTTTTGATCTCTTCTCCGGAAAGGCCTTTGTCTGCAAGGCATTTTGCGTCATAAACAGATTCCATCAAGGTGACGGAAATGCGGTGGTTGTCCACAACCAGTACTTTTGAGTCATATTCCTGAGCAAGAAGAATTGCATTCTGACAGGAACCGCTTAAACCGCTTGACATAGGAATATAGACGATTTCATCATATCCTTCGCTTAAAATTGTATCCCACATAGCCATAACATCTCCGGGTGATGGCTGAGAGGAAGACAATTCTTTATCAGAAAGCATGGCATCATACAATTGCCTGTGTGTGATGTCTACACCTTCGAGATAGCACTTCTGTTCAATGATTACCGGCATAGAAAGCACATATATGCCGGCCTTTTTTCCTTCTTCTACGGTAATCCCACTGTTTGTATCGGTCATAATCGCTGTTCTCATCTTATTCTCCTTGGCATTGACAAAATTATACATTCTGTTAAAATAATGTGAAACAACTGTATCACATTAAAGCGAATTCTACAAGCTTTTTTCTGGTACAAAAGGACTTATTTTGTATCAGGTTGGAGGAAAGGTTATGGATAAACGAAAAGAAGCGAATCTTCGCGTAAAGGAAAGTATTACAACGACACTTTTTCAGTTAATGCATGAGAAAAGTATTTCTGATATTTCCATATCGGAACTGATCCGAAGAGCAGGTGTTGCAAGGGTCTCCTTCTATCGGAACTATGAATCTAAGGAAGATGTACTGGTGACGCTGATTGAGGACGTGCTGGAACAGTATCGGGATACGATAGACAGTAATGAGACCAGTTTTTATACATATCAGAATGTAAGCAGAAGCTTTGAGTTTTTCAAAATGTATGGGGAATTTGTGCTGGATCTTTATCAGTTTGGATATGGTTCGGTTTTGCTCGAGAAATTGAATCGGTTCCATGAAGAGGTGGCAGGCACCATGCCTAACAGATCAATAGAGAAATATCGATTATATATGTATATGGGAGCATTGTTCAATACTGCAATCATGTGGCTGCAGAACGGGACAAGAGAGGAGCTTGGAGACATTGCCGGTATGTTCTGCAGCATGTATGATATTCCGTGCCCTGCATAGGCTGAAGTCTTCAGGGCATAATTATATTATTTTCTTTACTTCTACTGTGTTGTCATTCATTGTTGTTGCCTCTCCCATATCTGTGAGACGGTCATGATGAAGTGCGTTGCAGGTCAGTCCGTTCAGTGACTGAGAACTCTTGTAGACACCAATGGCAGCCACTGCTCCCCGGGCAATCATATCTGTAGTTTCTGCAATAAATTCAACCTCTGCAAGTTCATTATAACAAAGTACCCGGTCTCCGTTTTTGATTCCTCTGCTTCCGGCATCTTCTGTGTTCATGATCAGAATCATGGGGCCCCGGTCCGCTGCCAGTTTTTCATGGTTCTGATGGATGGAATTTAAAGTATATCTGCTCGGGACAGAAACCAGATGAAGAGATTCTGTTCCCCCATAGCATTCGGTATAGTGTGGCATTGGATGTTCAATATATGGATTGATAATGTAAAACTTCTTTTCCGGTGTCTGACAGTCTGTATGATCTGCATACGGTATGGAAAATGTGGTTCCGCTAAGGAGCTGTTCCCGGTCATCTGTCGTCAGGTGTGCAGATCTGGGAGTTGGTGTCCCGGTTAAGTCAGCATAGATCTCTTCCTCGGTCTTCTGAAAATAAGAATCGTCATATCCCATCGCTTTTGCAAGAAGCATGATCGTGTCCCAGTTGCTTTTGGCTTCTCCCGGCGGAGCGACGATCTTCCGGGCGGAAGACATGGTGCAGTAGCCGTAGGCTTCGTAGCAATCCGGATGCTCCACAGAAAATGTGGCGGGCAGTATGATATCCGCGTATCGGGCAGTGTCGCTTAAGAATCTTTCGTGGACAACAGTATACAGATCTTCCCGAGACAGGCCTTCCAGCATTGCCTTCTGATCGCTGATGGAGTTGGCCGGGTTGCTGCCTGCGACATAGAGGCTTTTTATCGGCTGCTTTCCGTCTGTACCGGTCAGAGCAGATGCAAGCTGGTTGATGTTAATGGTTCGTTCGGGAACACCGTTTCGGAAATCCTCTTTTTTGATCAGGCTGCTGTCAAATCTGGATCCCCCACAAGGGTTACATCCACAAAGACCGCCTCCCGGACGTGTCCATGCTCCGGTAAACAGAGAGAGGATGACGATCAGTCGAACGGTCATAGCGCCATTTCCGTAACGGGAATTTCCGCTTCCAAGAAGAATGGCAGGCGCTTTTGCTCGTCCATATAAACGGGCAAGAGTAATAATCGTTTGCTCTGGAATTCCGGTGATGGCAGAGGCCCATGCAGGGGTGTATTCTGTCAGTGTATGTTTGAACTCTTCATATCCGAGCGTGTATTCTCTCAGGTATTCTTCATCGGCAAGGCCTTCACATACCAGAACGTGCATCATGGCAAGTGCCAGTGCACCATCGGTTCCCGGACGGATAAGGATGGTATCATCAGTATAAGGAGCCATCGGTGCTCCGTAGACCTCTATCTGTATCAGTTTTTTTCCTGCTTTTTTGGCGGCTGTCAGATCTTTTAAGGTGTGCAGTCTGGTTGCAGCTACATTGCTTCCCCAGATCAGATAGAAATCACTGTCTTTTAGTTCTCTGGGATCAAGGCAGCCGGTTGTTCCTGCAACAGAGGCATATCCCTCACTTTTCGCTGTGGAGCATAATGTTTTTTTGAGGTCACAGGCACCCATGCGATTAAAAAAGGCCTGAACACAATGTCTTTGTATGATTCCCAGGACACCGGCGTAATAGCAGTATGCAACAGAGGAAGGACCATCGGATGCAATAAGAGATTTCCAGTGAGCGGTAATCTCTGCAATGGCTTCCTCCCAGGTAATCGGGGTAAAGGAAGCACTGCCTTTTTTCCCGGTTCTTTTCAATGGAGTCAGGATTCGTTTGCCGGAATTGATTTCTTCTGCATAATGGCGCATTTTCCCACAGATCAGTCCCTGTGATGCAGGATGGGACGGATCCCCGTCAATGGAAAGAATCTGTGTTCCGTCGGTTGTGGCAAGCAGACCACAGGAGGTCGGACAGTCATAAGGACAGATGGTGGATTGTGTATAAGATTTCATAATTAAAAACTCTCCTTGTTTTATTCATTATCTGTGCATGGACAAGACACAGTATATCCATGTCCCCGCAATAGGATCTGTATTCTTATCATAGCATAGGATAAATAGGAGAAGCAATCGCTTGACTTTTTTTCGTTCTATATTAGAATGCAACCGACAGGTTGTCGGTTACGTGAAACGTAAGGTGGTGAATCAGAAGTGAGGATTGTAAAAGAAGCAGAAGAACGGAAAAATGAGATACTGGATGTGGCGGAAAGATTATTTGAGATCAATGGGTTCGATCATACCAGTACCAACGATATTCTGAAAGAGGTCGGAATCGCAAGAGGAACTCTGTATTATCACTTTAAATCCAAAGAGGATATTCTGGATGCGATTATTGATCGAATCACAGGGAGATTGATTGACAATGCATCGGCAATCATAGATAGAAGAGAGATTCCGGTATTACAGCGGCTGACACTGACGATCCAGTCATTGAATGTAAACAGTGACCTGGGAAAAGAGATCATGGTGCAGGTACACAGACCACAAAATGCACTGATGCATCAGAAAATGCGGGAAAAATTGCTGACAGGGGTCAATCCTCTGATAGCGTCACTGATAAGAGAAGGGATTGAGCAGGGGATCTGCCAGACGGAATATCCGGATGAAGTAGTAGAGATGGTAATGTTGTATTCCGGAATCGTGTTTGATGAGATGTCAGAAGATACGAAAGAAAGCAGAGAACGGAAGATAGAAGCGTTTATCTGTAATCTGGAACGGCTGCTCGGGATGGAGGCAGGAAGTATGAGGGAGACAATTCTTCCGGTCTTTCAGAATGATGAAAAATAAACAAATATTTTCATCATTCTTTTTTTCAAGTTTATACCGACAGACTGACTGTCGATTAAGGAGGGAATATGAACCATAAGAATCGTAATTTTTTTAAATTTATGTTGCTCTGGGCAGGAGAACTTATCTCAGCTATAGGAAGCGGACTCACCAGTTTCGGGCTGGGGGTATACGTGTTCCGGCAGACAGGAAGCGCGGCAGATATGGCGCTGGTAACGTTACTGGGTTTTCTGCCTTCATTTTTGCTGAGCATACCTGCCGGAGTTCTGGCTGATCGTTATGACAGGCGTCTTTTGATGATGATCGGTGATGGATGCTCCGCATTGGGGATCCTCTACATATGGATCTGTATGATGAATGGAAAAGCTGCCCTGTATCAGATCTGTATCGGAGTATTTGTAAGCTCTGTATTTTCATCACTTCTGGAACCTCCTTATCGGGCGACCGTAACAGATCTGCTCAGCAAAGAAGAATATTCAAGGGCCAGTGGGATGGTAAGTATTGCCGGAAGTGCAAGATATCTGATCTCACCCATTCTTGCAGGTGCATTGCTGGCAGTGAAGGATATAGAGCTCCTGCTTTTGCTGGATATCAGTACATTTGTACTTACGGTTGCAGCTGCAGCAGTTGTAAGGAAAGGAATGGAAAGAAAAAAGGCGGATGTTGAAGTGTCATTTGCGGAGAGCTTTCGGCAGGAATGGTCGTAGGATTACTTGTCGGAAATCTGTGTGGGGAAGGATTATGTGGCATCCTGCTTCAGTCTTTTGGGGCATATGGTTTTCAGTTTGTGATCGCCTGGAAGCAGCTACTGGTATTGATTCCACTGACCGGACTTGCGGCGGCCGGTATGGCAGTCTGGATGGGAACCCGGGAAATTAGCAGGATAAAAGCATATGAGTGCTGTATAGGAAAGGAATAAAAGTATGTCTGAATTATTGAAAGTTGAAAATCTGTGTAAGAGTCATATATTAAAAAATCTCTCTTTTTCGCTGGAAGAAGGGGAGATGACGGCAGTTATGGGACCATCCGGATCTGGAAAATCGACCCTTCTCTATCAGTTGGCCGGTATGGATCAGCCTTCCGGTGGAAAGGTGTGGCTGAAGGGACAGGAGATCATTGGACTTTCGGAGGATGAGAAAGCATAT
>JAEDLC010000042.1 GCA_016295505.1 Dorea sp. | reverse complement strand
AGATTCTGTCCTTGCTAGTAATATCGCTTCTTTTTTGCACAGCACTTTCACGGGCAAGAAGTTTGCTGTGCTTACATCTCACGGTGGTCGATGACGCGTTTTGTCTTTTTTTCGCTGCGCGGCAATGTTCCAAACGGTACAACTGTGATTCTCGGTGTCACACCAATGCGGGATTTGAACAGTTCACGAATCTTAATGCCTGTCTGTTCAAAGTTTACACGTCCTTCCGCCTCTACGGTGACAAGTATGACATCGCGGTTGTGATCCTCGTCATGTGCGATGTTGATGACATACTCGCTGAGTACGCCGTCTACCTGCTGTAAGATCTCTTCTACCTGGCCGGGGAACATATTGACACCGTGTACCTTGAACATATCATCACTTCTGCCCTGAATGATATCAATACGCGGATAACTGCGACCACAGCTGCAGGGCTCTGGGATGATCCGCGACATATCATGTGTGCGGAAACGAAGGAGCGGTGCGCCTTCTTTGACAAGCGTTGTAATTACGATCTCACCTGGTTCGCCATCTGGTACGGTTTCACCTGTCTTCGGGTCAATAATCTCGATATATAGATAATCATCCCAATAATGGATTCCTTCTTCCTGTTCGCAGTTAATGCCGATACCCGGTCCATAGATCTCTGTCAATCCATAAATATCATATAATTCGATGTCAAGCCCCTCACGGATCGCCTGACGTTTCTTTTCACTCCAGCGCTCAGAACCAATCACGCCTTTTTTCAGACAGATCTGATCTTTCAGTCCGCGCTTTGTAATTTCTTCTGCCAGTACGAGTGCATAGGAAGAAGTGGCTGTGATAACCGTTGATTTCAGATCAATCATCATCTGAATCTGTTTATCGGTGTTTCCCGGTCCCATCGGAACCGCCATCGCTCCAAGCTTTTCGCATCCGGCCTGAAAACCGATGCCGGCAGTCCATAATCCATAGCCAGGAGTAATCTGAATGCGATCTTTGTTTGTGATACCTGCAATTTCATAGCAACGTGCAAACATGGTCGCCCAATCCTCCACGTCCTTTGCGGTGTAAGGAATAATCACCGGTTTTCCGGTCGTTCCGGATGATGAATGGATACGGACTACCTCTTCGTCAGGCACTGCCTGGATACCTAACGGATACGCATCCCGAAGATCAGCTTTGTCTGAAAATGGGATTCTTTTAAAATCTTCCTCTGTCTTGATCTCTGTAATGCCCAGTTCCCGGTATTTTTTACCATAATAACTGTCCGTTTTAATCAGGCGTTTCACCTGTGCGTCTACCTGTGCTAATTGTTTCTCGGTTAAATGCATCTGTTTTTCCCTGCCTCTCTGCCTGCTGCAAATGCTTTTTTATTTGTTTCTATAAACTGTGGTTTTACCTGTGCTTCGATCTCTGCCAATAATGCTTCCTCCGGGATACTCAGTTTGCCGGTAGCACTGACTGCACCAAGTGCGATCATATTGAGATAGCGTACAGAACCAAAAGGTGCACAAAGTGCTTCACCGTCAATGACCACACAATTACATTTTGTTTTTAAATATGCAATTTCTTTTGTACCGTCATATCCGGTCGCATGCAGAGACTCTGTTGTCGGCTGTACCGGTGTTCGGTTCACAATAATCGTTCCGTCCGGCTTTAGATAGTGCAGGTTGCGCACAGCCTCCGCCGGTTCAAATGCCAGTATCATATCTGCTGTACCGAACGGAATCAGTGGTGATCCGATGTCTGCTCCGATCCGAATATGGCTTGTGACAGAACCGCCACGCTGTGCCATTCCGATCGTCTCTGCGGAATGTACGGTATGTCCTTCGCGCATGGCGGCTGCCGCGATCAGCTTCGAAGCAAGCACAATTCCCTGACCGCCGACGCCACAGAGCAAAATATCTTTATTCATGGTCTGCACCTCCAATCGCATTTACCGGACAGATCTGAGTACACAGTCCACATCCGGTGCAAAGACTTTCGTTCACGGATACCTTCCGATCCATGAAGACAAGTGCGGGACATCCGATCTCCCGGATACATTTTTTGCATCCGATACAATGATCGGAAATCCTTACTTTACTTTCAGATTTTGTTAAAGCAATACATGGAGATTTGAAAATGATTGCTTTCACACCGGGCAATTTTGCACATTCCTGTACGGCAGAAACAGCGGATTCCAGATCCAGTGGATCGACAGTCAGAATCTTTGGAACACCCATACCTTCTAAGATCTTTTCGATACTGACTTTGTCAACGATATTTCCCATCATATTACGTCCCGTGCCTGGATGCGGCTGATGCCCGGTCATCGCAGTTGTTGAATTATCCAGCACACATAATATCATATTGGCATCATTGTATAACGCATTTACGACTCCTGTCATTCCGGAGGCAAAAAATGTCGAATCACCGACAAACGCAAAGCAGGCTGCGTCTTTGTCTGACCAGTGCAGCCCCTGTGCCATCGTAATGCCTGCACCCATGCAAAGGCAGGTATCCACCATATCGAGCGGCATTGCGTTACCTAACGTATAACAGCCTATATCCCCGCAGAAATAACTTTTTTTCCCTTCCATTGCACGCTTCACCGCGTAGAAGCTTGCACGGTGCGGACAGCCGGCACATAATACCGGAGGACGCACCGGGAGTGCAGGCCGATCCGATACATCAATGCCTGATGAATGCTGTTCTTCACCAAGAAAAGCACTGATGATCTGTGCTGCCGACTCTGCTGAATTCTCTCCGCTTGCCGGCACATGTCCGGTCAGTTTACCGTATACTTTGACGGATAAGTTATGTGCACCGATACATTTTAGCAGCGCGGACTCTATATAAGGACTCAGTTCCTCAAAGCAGAGTACTTCTTCCACACCGTCTATTGCACGGAGCACAAAATCCTCCGGGAAAGGATATGCCGTCGCAAGTTTTACGAAGCGTACATTGGGATGATTTTTTAAATATTCTTTTGCATATGCATAGCTTACACCGGAAGCAACGACACATTTTTTTCCGCTTCCACGCATCTGATTATAGCGATACCCGGAAAAATCCGCACCGATCTTTGGATTTCGCTGTTCCATCATCGTATGATTCTGAAAGGAAAGCTTCGGAAAGATTACCCACTTTTTTGAGTCTTTGACAAATCCTTCATATTTCTTAGGTGTGGTCTGTTCCGGTGTCTCGATGGATGCATATGCATGGCAGACCCTTGTTGTCGGTCGGAAGATTACCGGTGTCTGATATTTTTCGGAGTAATCAAAAGCATCCTGGATCATCTCGTATGCCTCTTCCGGAGAGGTCGGATCAAACACCGGAATTCGTGCAAATTCCGCAAACATACGTGTATCCTGCTCTGTCTGCGAAGAAATCGGTCCCGGGTCATCCGCGGACACGACGACCATTCCGCCCTTGACGCCCACATAGGAAAGAGACATAAGAGCATCTGCGGCAACGTTTAAGCCCATCTGCTTCATTGTCACGAGCGTGCGGGCACCGCAGTAAGCCGCACTTGCGGCCACTTCCATGGCAGCCTTTTCATTTACGGACCATTCGATATGTATCTCTCCATTTTTGTATTTTGCAATTGTTTCAATAATTTCGGACGATGGTGTTCCCGGATATCCGGCAACCAGATTGACACCTGCCGCCAGAGCACCCAGAGCGATCGCACCATTGCCCATCACATACTCTTTTCTCATACGTTTCTCCTTATCAAAAAAAGAATTGTTTGTATTATAGCATATGAAAATTTTGCTTTAAATCTTTTTCGGCAAAAAAGTTCAGTCGGATTTCAATAAAGACAGGCATGTGAGCATAAGGTATTATGACAAGAAAAGAGAGGTATGACATGGTTGTTAAACACGTGCATAAGCAGACGGAAGAAGGAAAACAGGCAAAGCTCCTGATTTATCGGACATTGGTGAGGAAGTTAAATGCATCGAAATCTGTTGTCGGGTCATAATATAGCAGTTCTTAAAGAAATAAAAAGAAAGGGGGATCGGATGACTGGAAAGCTGGAGGCAATTTATGTAAGACAATCAAAGGATAAAAAGGATTCGTTATCGATCGAAGGGCAAATTGAGCGGTGTCGTCTGGAGTGCAGTCATCCGACCACTGCTCTCGTCTATGAAGATCGGGGCTTTAGTGGAAAGAACACAGCAAGACCAGGGTTTCAAAAGATGCAGCAGGATGTAAAAGAAGGGAAAATCAGTAAAATTATTGTCTACCGTCTGGACCGGCTGAGCAGATCAATCTTAGATTTCGGACAATTCTGGAATGTGCTGGATCAGAATCAGGTGGATTTTGTATCGGTGAATGAGAAGTTTGATACCGGCACACCCATGGGACGTGCCATGATCTATATCATTATGGTATTTGCACAGCTGGAGAGGGAAACCATTGCAGAACGAGTGACGGATAATTATTATACCAGAATTAAGCGTGGAAACTGGCCCGGCGGTCCGGCGCCATACGGAATGAAAAACATCAGAAGGAAGGATGAAGAGGGGAGGGAGGTGCCTTCTCTTGCTTACACGGACGAGTTTGAAATCGTAAAGGAAATCTTTTATCGATATGCGACAGAAGAGGTATCGTTGGGAGAAATCGGCAGGGATCTTACGGAGCGGCAGATCCCATGTAGAAAGAGAAAGGAAGGTTGGGATAATGTGGCATTGGCGAGAATCCTGCATTCGCCTGTTTATGTGCAGGCAGATGAGGATATCTACCTTTATTATAGAAGCCGGAATATTGGGAAAATATCAAATGGCATAGAGGAGTTTGGCGGAAACAGTTCGGCGCATGTAGTTGGGAAACGAGCCGGTAATGTCCGCAAATATACCAGTTTTGAGGATCAGGTTCTGTCCCTGACAAATTTCGAGGGAAAGATTCCTTCGGATATATGGCTTAGATGTCAGTATCGTCTGGAGAAAAACCGTCAGATTGGGAATTCAGGGAAAGGGAAAAATACATGGCTCTCAGGTTTGCTGAAATGTGGAAACTGCGGATATTCCCTTACTGTTAGAAAATGGCATGACAAAAAATATCTGTACTGCAGTGGGAGAGTCAATTTACATATCTGCGATATACCATCCTTTTCCCAACCGGTGGATGAGTTGGAATCCGAGGTTCAAAAAGAACTGGAAAAAATATTGGAAGAGTGTAATAGGGAGCAGATTCCGGTTGAAAACACGGAAAAGGAGAAGAAGATAAGAAAACAATTGCGGGAGATTGAAGATAAAATACAGAAACTGATGGCATGCATGCAGGAGGCTTCTGATATTTCCATGAAATATATCAATTCAGAGCTTGAAAAGCTGGATGAAAGAAAATCAGAGCTTCTGAAGCAATATGAGACTCCAAAGAAAAATGAAAAACAGTATTACAAAGGTATTGATTTTGAAGAACTTGACTTTGAAGAAAAGAAAATGACAGCGCAGGCTTTTATTGAACGAATCAATGTGTACGATGATGAGATTGAGATTATCTGGAAGGTTTAAGATTATATCTTTACATGATACAAAAATAAAGATATAATTATATCGAAGAAAAGGTATGAAAGGATGTGAGATTATGATAATTAAAGCATCAGCTGCGCTTCGCAATGACTATACATCAATTTCAAATTTGGCAAAGACCACAAAAGAACCAATTTATATTACAAAAAATGGAGAAGGCGATATGGTTCTTATGAGTATTGATGCGTTTGAAAAAAGAGAACAGGTTTTGAAACTGCGCGCAAAGGTACTTCAGGCGGAAGAAGAAAGAATCAGCGGCGCTAAGACAATGAGCGTATCAGAAGCCAGAAAGAAATTGAGGGAACGTGTAGGTGAAATATAGAGTTGAGATACTTCCTTCTGCATGGGAAGATTTAAAAAAGATTGAAGATTATTATGTGATTCAATTTGATGAAGAAACAGCTGTAAAAGTTAGTGATCATATATTGGATGTGATTGAAAGAATGGAAGATTTCCCGGGTTCCGGATCTTTGACACCTGACGAGTGGTTAAATGAACAAGGGTATCGTATGGTGATCTGTAAGAAACACGTAGCTATATATCGTATGATTCAGGATACAGTGTTTGTATATCATATTGCAGATACACAGACAGAATATACGAAATTATTTTATTAGAAGGTCAGTAACTGGCGAGGTTACTGACTTTTCATTTGTATCGACAGTGGATAGCCTCGACTGGAAGGATTATGGAGCAGAAAGCATTATTGATACGGTAATTGAGAACAGTGAATTGAAAAACGGGGCCATTATCCTCTGTCACAACGGGGCAAAATATACCGCAGATGCACTGGATACGCTCATTACAGATATTCAGGAAAAGGGGTATGAGATCGTGCCGGTGTCTGAGCTGATCTATAAGGAGAATTATCATATGGATGTTACCGGAAGGCAAATCAGGAATTAACCGGACCAGAAATTAAGAATTAACGCCCTAGGATTCTTTGTTAAGGTATGGTATAATGAAACAACTCTTGAAAATGTAAGAGGAGAGAGGTTGCAGAATGTATTTAACGATAGGATTGCTGGTGCTTTTTGGTCTGCTGTATGGTTATTTCCGGGAGAAGGCAGGGAAAAGAGCACTGATATTTAAGGCGGGGGCTACTTCAATGGCAGTGTTTGCCGGAATATATGGAGCTTTGCAGACACATCGGCTGGCGGAATGGGTAATCGTGCTGGGACTGATCTGCTGCATGGCTGCAGATGTGATACTGGAGATACAGTTTATCAGGGGTGTATATCTTTTTGGAGCCGCACATCTGTTATTTATTCTGGCGTTTTGTCAGAAGGTGGTTCCGACAAAGTATACATGGATGATTTTTTTCGGTATCTATGTGTGTGCATTTTTGATTTTCCATGATAAGATTGGCATGTTGGGAGATCTGAAGCGTCAGGCTTTCGGATATATGGCGGTACTGGTGGGAATGGTTGCCATGGCATTTACGGTATATCTGCATCTGCAGTCGGATATGGCGTTGTTATACAGTATCGGTGCATGCTGTTTTCTGGTATCAGACTACATTATTGCGTGGACTATGGTATATGAGAGACGGAAACGGATAGATGGTATACTGATCATGGCATTGTATTATGCTGCGGTTTATCTGATCGGCAGTGCGGTATGGATCACAAGATAAATGATTTATAACACGGGATGGTTGTATATTTTACAACCATCCCGTGTTTATTATCATCAACTGTTATAAACGATTGATTCCGCTTTGAAGTTCTTCTGCCCATTTCTGAAGATTGTAGGTCTGTCCGCCAAAAAGCTTCAGGATTACACCGGTAGGGTTCTCCATTCCGGCAAAAGCATTTGCCTCATCCGTATCTACATGCATGGCAAGTGAAAAGTTAGGGTGGACACGAACGATCACATCTGCAAAGATCAGGGAGCGTTCAAAACTGTTCGTGATAACAAAAACATTATCATTATCCTGAACATTCATCTGAATCGCCTGCAGAGGTGTCATGTGAATGTGGCGTTTGGCAACAATTACACCGTGATCAAGCGTAAGTGATCCGTTTGGACCGATCAGTGTACAGCCCGGGGTATCTGCGGTATCTCCGGATTGGCGGATAACACCTGGAATTCCAAGCTTACGGCAATCTGTAACAGAGATCTCAAGCTGAGTCTCGTTACGGAAAGGCCCCAGTATTGCTACATTTTCAAATGTTCCTTTTGGTCCCTGAACGGTAATGCGTTCTTCAGATACATACTGGCCCGGCTGGCTTAATTCTGCTTTGAAGGTCAGTTCTTTTCCTTCACCGAATAAAGTCTCAAAGTCAGCACGGCACATATGAATATGGCGTGCACTGGTTTCGATTGGAATTGCAACTCCCATGTTATTATTCTGCCTCTCTTTCACATAGTGTTTATTATGATGTACAACTTCTCTTATTTTAACAGAGTGCAGTCGGTTTTTCAACAGGATTCAGATTGACAAAGTAACTTTTTCTAATTATAATTTAAAAGGATTAAATCAATGGCGGTTTCATCAGTGGTATGAGAGCGCCCATTTTTATCTTTACACGGAGGTACAGGTAATGAATAATTACACAAGAGAGGATATTTTAAGGATCGTCGAGGAAGAAGATGTCGGGTTTATTCGTCTGCAGTTTACAGACATTTTCGGAACAATGAAGAATATTGCGATAACATCCAGTCAGCTGGAGAAGGCTCTGGACAACCAGATCATGTTTGATGGTTCTTCCATTGAAGGATTCGCAAGAGTGGAAGAGTCTGATATGTATCTGCATCCGGATCTGAATACCTTTGAGATCTTTCCATGGAGACCTCAGCAGGGAAAGGTTGCGAGACTGATCTGTGACGTGTATAAACAGGACGGAACACCTTTTGAAAGTGATCCGAGATATATATTGAAGAAAGTCATTAAAGATGTCAGAGAGATGGGATATGAGTTTAATGTCGGACCCGAATGTGAATTTTTCCTGTTTCATACAGATGATGATGGACTTCCGACTACGCTTTCT
Organism: Dorea sp.; assembly: GCA_016295505.1. Lineage (GTDB taxonomy): Bacteria > Bacillota > Clostridia > Lachnospirales > Lachnospiraceae > Dorea_A. Next base: position 5,970 of record JAEDLC010000042.1, on the reverse strand, counting down.
CATGAAAGCGCGGGATATTTTGACCTGGGACCTCTGGATCTGGGAGAGAATGCAAGACGTGATATGGTTCTGACGCTGGAAGAGATGGGATATGAGATTGAATCTTCCCATCATGAAGCGGCACCTGCACAGCATGAAATAGATTTTCGTTATGATGAGGCACTGACAACAGCAGATAATATCATGACATTTAAACTGGTCGTTAAAACGATTGCAAAACGTCATGGATTACACGCGACGTTTATGCCGAAGCCGAAGTATGGAATCAATGGTTCCGGTATGCATATCAATATGTCTCTCAGCAGAGACGGCATTAATATCTTTCAGGATGCCAAAGATGAGCATGGGCTCAGTAAGGAAGCGTACTGTTTCATTGGCGGAATTATGAAACATATGAAGGCAATCACATTTATTACGAATCCGATCGTGAATTCATATAAACGTCTGACTCCCGGATATGAAGCGCCTGTGTATATTGCATGGTCAGAAAAGAACAGGACACCGCTGATCCGCATCCCGGGAAGCAGAGGAGAGTACACAAGAGTGGAACTTCGCAGTCCGGATCCGTCTGCCAATCCTTATCTTGCGCTGGCGGTCTGCCTGGCAGCAGGAATTGATGGAATCCGGCAGGGGATCATGCCTCCGAAGAGTGTCAATCGTAACATCTATGAAATGACAGAAGAGGAGCGGAAAATATTCGGTATCGACAAGCTTCCACGAAGTCTGAACGAGGCGGCCAGAGAATTTGAAAAGGACGCATACATTCAGGAGGTTCTGGGAGAAGACTTATCCAGAAAATATATTGAGGCAAAGACCAGGGAATATCAGGAGTACCGGGGTCAGGTGACAGAATGGGAACTCAGTAAATATCTGCATCTGTTATAGTTTTAGATCGCAAGGACAGAGGATAACGAGGAGGTGTCAGTTTGACTGGTGTTATCGTTGGATTTCCAAACAAAGATAATGCAGCCAATATTCGCAACCTGTTAGTCCGAGGTGGCATTGATGTCATTGGTGTATGTACAACCGGAGCGCAGATCATGCACTATGCTGATACAGTTGATGGGGGAGTTGTGGTATGTGGCTATAAGCTGAAAGATATGATGTATACGGAACTCAGAGAATATCTTCCGGATTCGTTTGAGATATTGTTGATCGCATCACCAGCCAAATGGAGCGAAGGCTCTATAGAAGGTGTTATAGGTCTGTCGATGCCGATCAAAGTATATGATCTTCTGAATACTATGGATATGATGCTCAGAACGGTAGAACGAAGGAGAAAAAAACGTAAGCAGGAAAAGAAAAATCGCAATCCCGAGCAGCAGGAACTGATAAAAAAGGCGAAGGAATTACTGATGGCCCGTAACAATATGTCAGAAGGAGAAGCACACAGATATCTTCAGAAGCATAGCATGGATAGTGGTACGAATATGGTAGAGACAGCAGAAATGGTGTTAAGCATTATGAATGAATAGGAAAAAGGAGAACGAAGGATATGAAATTTACGAAAATGCATGGCTTAGGTAATGATTATGTCTATGTCAATGGATTTCAGGAAAAGATAGAGAATCCGTCCGAAGTGGCAAAGTATGTGAGTGACCGGCATTTTGGAATTGGTTCAGATGGATTGATTCTGATTAATCCGTCTGAGGTCGCTGATTTTGAGATGGAAATGTATAATGCAGATGGATCCCGCGGTGAGATGTGCGGAAACGGCATACGCTGTGTGGCAAAATATGTATATGACTATGGATTGACAGATCAGACACAGATCTCAGTGGAAACACTGGGAGGCATCAAATATCTGGATCTGACTGTGCAGGACGGAAAAGTTGCACTGGTAAAAGTAGATATGGGAAGTCCCATCCTGAAGCCGGAATGTATTCCGATCCTGGCAGAGGGAGACATGGTGGTCAATGAACCGATCGTGGCAGGACGGATGGAATACCGCATGACGGGTGTATCGATGGGTAATCCACATGCAGTCGTGTATATGGATCAGATTCAGGATCTGGATATTGAGAGAATTGGGCCGTTGTTTGAGAATCATGAGCGTTTTCCGAATCGAATCAATACAGAATTTGTAAAGTTTATTGACAGACATACACTGGAGATGCGTGTGTGGGAAAGAGGTTCCGGCGAAACTATGGCATGTGGAACCGGAGCATGCGCGGTAGCAGTGGCGAGTGTTCTGAACGGACTTACGGAAGAGAAGGTCACGGTTCGTCTGTTGGGCGGAGATCTGCAGATCGAGTGGGACAGGGAGAAGGATAAAGTCTATATGACAGGTCCGGCAACGACGGTGTTTGACGGTGAAATAGATATTACGGGCATAGGTTTCGGAAAATAAACAAAGAGAAGGAGAAGAACAGATGTTTAAAGTGAATCAGGATTATCTGAAATTACCAGGAAGTTATTTGTTTTCAACGGTTGCAAGAAAACAGCGAGAATATCAGGCGGCACATCCGGAGAAGGATATTATCCGACTGAGTATCGGTGATGTAACACAGCCACTTGCTCCGGTGATTATTGATGCGCTCCACAGTGCAGTAGAAGAGATGGCACACGCAGAGACATTTCGTGGATATGCGCCGGATCTTGGATATGAGTTCTTAAGAAGTGCGATGGCAAAGAATGATTTTCAGGCAAGAGGATGCGACATTCAGGCAGATGAGATCTTTATCTCAGACGGAGCAAAGGGAGATTCCGGAAATATTCAGGAGATTTTCTCAAGAGACAATAAGATCGCGGTATGTGATCCGGTGTATCCGGTCTATGTGGACACAAATGTTATGGCAGGACGTACCGGAACATATGATCCGGCAGCAGAGACATGGAGTGATGTGATCTACATGCCATGTACGAAAGCAACCAATTTTGCACCGGAACTTCCGAAAGAGACACCGGATATCATCTATCTGTGTTTCCCGAATAATCCGACCGGCTCCACGATTACAAAAGCACAGCTTCAGGAATGGGTGGATTATGCCAATAAGGTTGGTGCAGTGATCATCTATGATGCAGCATACGAAGCATATATCTCAGAAGAAGATGTTCCTCATTCCATCTATGAATGTGAAGGAGCCAGAACCTGTGCAATCGAGCTTCGGAGCTTTTCCAAGAATGCCGGATTTACAGGTGTAAGACTTGGCGCAACCATTATTCCGAAGGATCTGAAAGACGGCGATGTAACGCTTCACTCTCTGTGGGCAAGACGTCACGGTACAAAGTATAACGGAGCTCCATACATTGTTCAGAAAGCCGGTGAGGCAGTATATTCTGAGGAAGGTAAGGCGCAGCTGAAGGAACAGGTTGCATACTATATGAATAATGCAAAGATTATCAAAGAAGGTCTGAAAGATGCAGGATACAATGTATCCGGCGGAGTCAATGCTCCGTATATCTGGCTGGAGACTCCAAAGGGTATGACTTCCTGGGATTTCTTCGATTATCTGCTGGATAAGGCCAATGTAGTCGGAACTCCTGGCTCTGGATTCGGACCAAGCGGAGAAGGATATTTCCGACTGACAGCATTCGGTTCCCATGAGAATACAGTCGCTGCAATTGAAAGAATCAAACGCATGTAGAGCATATACAGAGGACACAAGATAAGAGAATATGGCAGGGATACGACCGGAAAATGCAGATTCCGGGACGTATCCCTGCTGTTTTTTACTCTATGATTCCGGGCAGACTTTCACCTGAAGTTCGGTAATGTGCTCGGATACATTGGCGGACTGATGAATGTCGATCCACAGAAGCTCCAGTATCGGTCCGTCGAATCGGAGCTGATGCGCAGAGGCATAATCAACCATGAGCGGATAATAGGTCTGATGCTGGTGAGAATCTCCGTGATAGCAGACCGAAAGATAAGTTCCGGCGTCAAATACAGACGATCCTTTTGAATCGATGATAAAAGCACCTTCATAATTCTGGTACTGACCGGTACTGGCCTGATCAAGCGGCAGCAGGGATCCGATCCGGTTATTTCCGATGATGTACAGATTCTTTTTGTCTTTGTTCAGTAATTGCTTGATCAGCATATCCATCTCCTCGTCTGTGTGAAAAGGATGATGGATCATATGACACCTCCGTGCCGGAAATTCTTTTTGCTGAACGATGCCGAGAGGCTGACTGACTGCTTCTTCCAGTGTATGAAGGCGTTCGGTAACATTTTCATGGAGCTCTTTCAGTTCCAGAATACGGTCTTCAATGACAGCGAGTTCTTCCTCGAGAAGTTTATGAGTGTTATCTATGGTTCTGGCCTCCATATATTCCTGAATCTTTTCCATTGGAAATCCCAGTTTCCGAAGATCGCGGATGACGTTCAGACGCCAGAGATCATTGAGCGTATACAGACGATAATCATTGGTGCCTCGGCATGGAGTCAGAAGCCCCAGCTTTTCGTAGTAGCGAAGAGAATCCGGACCTATGTTATATAATTTGGAAATCTCGCCGATTTTGTAGAATTGTTTCATTGCATGCGATCCTTTCATGTATTTTTTAAATCTAAAATATGTTCTTGACCTTAGTATTATACCAAGGTTTAGACTGAGGGGGAAGAAAAAAGAGCAGAAGAGAGGTTTTAGTGTGAGACTTGAAGGAAAGTCTTTGAAAGGTGATTTTTTGAAGTTTATTATTCCATCTATTATTGCGCAGTGGGTCTTTTCGCTGTATACGATGGTAGACGGAATCTTTGTTGCCAGAGGGGTATCGGAAGTTGCGCTGACAGCGGTGAACATCTCTATGCCGTTTACGACGGGACTGTTTTCCATATCGATCCTGTTTGCGGTGGGGAACTCAACGATTGTAGCGATCCTGCTGGGGCAGGGGAATCGTAAGAAGGCAAATGAATTCTTTACGCAGAATGTGGTGGTACTGTGTGTGCTTTCGGTACTGATCACGACACTTGTACTGACGTTTCTGGAGCCATTTGCCAGATTCCTTGGGGCAACCGACATTATCCTTCCATACGCAAAGGAATATATCGGTACAATCGCTCCGTTTGCGATGGCATATACCTTGTCTTATTCATTCGAAACTTTGATCAAGACGGATGGATATCCAAAGCTTGCCACAATATATGTTACATTAGGCGCAGTGCTGAATTGTATCCTGGATTATCTGATGGTGATGGCATGGCACTGGGGAGTGCGTGGGGCTGCACTGGCAACCGGAATCTCGCAGGTGTCTGTGATTGTTCTGTATCTGTGGCATTTCCTGGGGCCGAAGGGAACGATAAGGTTTGCGAAGTTTGAGTTTCAGATCTCGGTCGTCGGACGTCAGATCCGCAACGGAATGTCTTCCGGGGTGACAGAGTTTTCCAGCGGTATTATCATCTTCTTTTTTAATCAGGCGATTTTGCGTTATATCGGAGAATATGCACTGGTAAGCTATACGATCATCTCTTATGTAAATACGATCGTTGTGATGTCTATGGCGGGTATTGCACAGGGATCGCAACCTCTGATCAGCTATTATTATGGAAAGAATGAACCGAAGAAATATAAAAAGCTTCTGAAATATGGTCTGGCAGCAGCGGCAGCAGGATCGGTTGTTGCGGTGCTTGGATGTTATCTGGGCGCAGGGGGAATCGTGTCATTGTTCCTGGATGCCAAAGAGAGTGTGCTGGCAGAATATTCAGTCAGGGTATTCCGGATCTTTATTCTGTCGTTCCTGCTTGCGGGATACAATGTGGTGATCGGCGGATATTTTACATCCGTGGAGAAGGCGGGATTTGCGACAGCGATATCCCTGACAAGAAGTCTGATCGCACTGGTTGCCAGTCTCGTCTTTCTGACTGCGATATTTGGCGGAGAAGCTATCTGGTGGGCACCTGTGATAGCAGAGAGCATATGTCTTGTCATGTCAATTGGAATGTATCGGTGGTATGTCAGCCACCGATAGATGACAGGATCATATACGAAATTATTGACGGAATTATGAGAAAAAAAGAGAAAATAAGAAAAA
>JAEDLC010000164.1 GCA_016295505.1 Dorea sp. | reverse complement strand
TGAGAAAAAAGGCCGGACAGGGAGTGGAAGTCAGGATACTGTATGATGGACTGGGGTGTCGGAATGTCTGTGCAGGCAGATGGAACATGCTTCGCAAAAAGGGAATATATGTAGCAAAGACAGATGGCAATATATGCGGCGGAACACGAAGAAGTCTCGGAATGATGCTTTCCGGAAGATGGGCCAATTGCAGGAATCATCGCAAGATAGCAGTGATTGACGGAAAGATTGGATTCCTTGGAGGGTATAATATCGGAAAGGAGTATCTGGGCTATGATCGGAGATTCGGATACTGGAGGGATACGCATATCCGGATAGAGGGAAGCTCGGTTATAACTCTGCTGCTGCGTTTTTTTCGTGACTGGTATTATGCGACGGGTCAGGAGATAATCCTGAAAAATACGAATGCCCAATCCATACAGAATCATGGTCCCGGAGATAAGGCAGTCCAGATCATATCCGGAGGACCGGATTCGCTCCGCCCCCTGATTCGTGATAATTATCTGTATCTGATCCGGCATGCAAGGAAGGAAATTCTGATCCAGACTCCTTATTTTGTGCCGGACAGGAAGATTCGGGAAGCTTTGCTTCAGGCTCTTGAAAGTGGTATATCCGTCTGTATTATGTATCCATGCAAACCGGATCATCCGATCGTATATCGTGCAACAAGCTCTTATATAGAAGAGATGGTGAAGCACGGAGCGGTCTGTTACAGATACGAGAAGGGGTTCCTGCATGCAAAGTGTATGTGTGTGGACAAAAAAGTGACATGCATTGGAAGTGCGAATATGGATATGCGGAGCTTTCATCTGAATTGCGAAGTGAATGCCCTGATCTTTGATTCGGAAACAGCCGAAGCATGTGAAAGAATCTTTCGGGCAGACAGCAGGCAGTGTACAAGGATGTCAGAGATCATGTATCGTAGTCGTTCTGTCAGGGCTCATTTGCTGGAATATGTATGTCGTCTGTTTTCTCCCCTGTTATAGAGTTCGGAGAATAAAAGAGTGAAATATGTGTGAAAAAGCTTTGAATGTGAAACGGAATGTGCTATAACATAATGGTAGTCTGATGAAGGTACAGCCTGCAATTAATAAATTAAGATATAATGAGGTGTGATATGAAAAAGAAAGTTGTAGCTATATTAACAGGAGCTCTTGCAGCTTCCATGCTTCTGTCCGGGTGTGCTGCAAGCAAGGGTCTGGAAACAGATGAACTGAAGATCAGCATGTACAAGGGTGTAGAAGTAGAAGAGGTGGAAAAACCGGAAGAGGTTACGGATGAAGATGTAGAGAATACGATCAATGCCACTCTGCAGTCTAATGCGACTATGAAGGAGATCACAGACCGTGCGGTAGAAAGCGGAGATACGGCTACGATTGATTTTGTAGGAAAGATGGATGGCGAGGAATTTGACGGCGGATCTTCCACAGATTATCCGCTGGAAATTGGCTCCGGTCAGTTTATTGACGGATTTGAAGACAGCGTGATCGGACACGAGATCGGGGAGACTTATGACTGGAATGGAAAATTCCCGGATGATTATGACAATACGGATTTGGCAGGAAAAGATGTTGTATTTACGATTACTGTAAAATCCATCTCTCAGACAGAAGTTCCGGAGCTGACAGATGATTTTGTAAAACAGGTATCTGAAGAGTCTGCCAATGTGAAGGAATATAAAGAAGAAGTAAAGAAGCAGCTGGAAGAAGACAACGAGCAGAATTATGAAGATTCTCTTACGCAGGAAGCATGGGATAAGGTTCTGGAGAATACAGAGGTGAAAAAATATCCGGAAGATGAAGTGAAAGAGTTCTGTGATTCTCTGATCGAGCAGTATAAGACAGCAGCTGAGTATTATGGACAGGAGTATGAGGACTTTATCGAAACCCAGATGGGAACAACGGTCGAGGACTTTGAACAGCAGGTAGAAGACGTTGCAAAGGAAAATATTAAGCAGAAGATGGCAACAGAGGCAATTGCTGACAAAGAGAAGATCAAGCTGGACGATGAAACCTATGAAAAAGAACTGAAAGAACTGGCTGATCTGTACGGATATACGGATGTTGATTCCCTGAAGGAAGCAGCTTCAGAAGAAGATCTGAAGGATATCGTGCTCAATAACCTGGTAAAAGACTGGGTAAGAGAACACTGTGTTCAGGTAGCATCCAAATAATCAGTCAGGAAAGAATTCTTTCCATTCGCCCGGTTTTAGCTGAGGATCCAGACAGATATTGCCGATGGAGATGCGTTTCAGCTCAATTACACAGCAATGAACGGACTTCATCATACGGCGGATCTGGCGTTTCTTCCCCTCGGTGATTGTGATGGTTCCGAAGGTGACCGGATGATCCGGCAAATTGGAGGAGATGGATGCCTGTACTTCCGGGTGAAGAGAAGGAAGAATATCAGAAAGAATATTGTGTCCGGTAATTGTGATCCGGGCAGGAGAAGTAAGACTGGCGGCGCCCTTTAAGAGGACGCCGTTTTCTAATGCGCGGATTCTCTCTTCAGTCAGGTCTCCGAGAACCGTAAATTCATAGGTCTTTTCTTTGTGATAAGCCGGGTGGGTAAGCTTCTGATTCCACATGCCGTCATCGGTGATCAGAAGAAGCCCGGTGGTTTCGCGGTCCAGGCGTCCTACCGGATTCAGATTGTCGTTATGAAGTTCGGAAAAATAGTCCATGACCGTCGGATAGCGGTCATCGCGGCGGGCGGTGACACAGCCGAAAGGATTGTGGAACATATAGTAGTGATACATGGCATAAAGCACCTCCAGTTTTGGATTCCCGGTATCCAAGAGTTACCTTTTGACAGTGTACCATATTTTTACAGAATTTCGTAAAAAATCAGTAAATCTTCAAAAAAACTCAATGGAAGCATTTCTGGTATGACCATCAAAAGGAATGTACCCTTGAGCAGATTGGTGAACTTTCCAAACAGTTAGTCAGTGAAGGCGTTACTGAATATATAAAAAGTATGAGATAAAGATAGTCACGGCTGTTGCCCCTTACGGAGTAGCAGTTG
>JAEDLC010000041.1 GCA_016295505.1 Dorea sp. | reverse complement strand
GGAATAGAACAGGGAATAGAACAGGGAATAGAACAGGGAGAAAAACGCAGAGAATTGGAAATTGCCCGGAATTTGATTGATCTTTTGGATGAAAAGGTGATTGCAGAACGTACCGGGTTGCCATTAGAAACGATTCAGAAGATGAAAACAGAAAAGGATTTTAAATGATTGTTCAGATAAAAAGAAGGAGGCTGTGCATGCAAATACGAATCGCATCTCTGGATGATGCAGAAGAATTACTGAAAATCTATGCTCCGTATGTGGAGCAGACGGCAATTACCTTCGAGTATGAGGTTCCGACTCCGGAGGAATTCAGAGCAAGGATGAGCCGCGTGCTGGCAAAGTATCCTTATCTTGCCGCAGAGGAAGATGGGGAACTGTTGGGTTATGCATACGTGAGCCCGTTTAAGGAACGTCCGGCATATGACTGGGCGGTAGAGACATCGATTTATGTAAAGAAGGAATGCAGGCGTCTCGGTGTTGGCAGAAGATTATATGAGGAATTGGAGCGGATTCTGAAACTTCAGAATATCCTGAATCTGGAGGCGTGTATTGCCTGTCCGCAGGGAGAGGAAGATGATTATCTGACCCGGGACAGCATACGGTTTCATGAGAGGATGGGTTACCGGATGGTAGGAGAGTTCCGGCAGTGTGGATATAAATTTCATCGCTGGTATAACATGGTATGGATGGAAAAGCAGATTGGAGAGCATCAGAAAATACAGCCTGCGGTGACACGTTTTCGGGACGTTCAGACACTTTGAGTTGTATGGAAAATTATTATGGAATCATTGGAATTATCAATATATTGTAGAGCATGAAAACTTTGAAAACCCTCGAAAAAACGAGGGTTTTTCTAATACTGTGAAAATATAAACAAAATCGTGAATGAAATAACGACACAAATTGGTAAAAACATACAAAAATGATTGTTGACAATTTGAAAATGAATACCTATAATAAGACCAAATCAAAGAAGTAAATTGGTTGATGGATACGAGAGAGATTTTGTACGCAAAAGTTCAAAACGCCGAAGGGGCAAAAGAAAGCAATACAGCTTGAAACTCTCAGGCAAAGGAATCGTATCCGGACAATACTCTGAAGGACAGACGACAGGGAGCCGTAATATCCATTTTTATGGAGAATTAGGGCTCCTTTCTTGTTTGACAGAACAACACTGTTAAAGAAGGAGGAGAAAATATGGAACTGAAAACACCATTATATGATGCGCATGTAAAAGCCGGAGGAAAGATCGTACCATTTGGCGGATATCTGCTTCCGGTACAGTACGGAGCAGGCGTGATCAAAGAGCATATGGCAGTTCGTACACAGGCAGGTCTGTTTGATGTGTCTCATATGGGCGAAGTACTGTGTGAAGGAAAAGATGCACTGAAGAATCTTCAGATGATTCTGACCAACAATTTTGACAATATGGTAGACGGACAGGCAAGATACAGCCCGATGTGTAATGAAAATGGCGGAACAGTCGATGACCTGATCGTGTACAAGAAGTCAGATGAACATTATTTTATCGTTGTGAATGCAGCAAATAAGGATAAGGATTATCAGTGGATGCTGGATCATCAGTTTGGCGAAGTTACATTTACGGATGTATCCGCACAGTATGCACAGCTGGCACTGCAGGGACCAAAGGCAATGGATATCCTGAGAAAGCTTACTGCAGAAGAAAATATTCCGAAGAAATATTATCATGCGGTATTTGATACCGAAGTTGCCGGAATCCCATGTATCATTTCCAAGACGGGATATACAGGAGAAGACGGAGTTGAGCTGTATCTGGACAGCAGCAATGCAGAGAAGATGTGGGATGCGCTTCTGGAAAATGGAAAAGAAGAAGGTCTGATTCCTTGCGGACTCGGAGCAAGAGATACATTGCGTATGGAAGCAGCAATGCCACTTTACGGTCATGAGATGGATGATACGGTATCTCCGCTGGAGACCGGACTTGGATTCGCAGTTAAGATGGCAAAAGAGGACTTCATCGGAAAGGCTGCTCTGGAGGAGAAAAAAGAACCACAGAGGACCCGTATCGGTCTGAAAGTAACCGGCCGAGGCATTATCAGAGAGCACCAGGAAGTGTTCAAAGATGGTGAAAAGATTGGTATGACAACGTCCGGTACACATTGTCCGTATCTTGGATATCCGATCGCAATGGCACTGGTTGGCGAAGGAACAGCTGCAATTGGTGACAAATTAGAAGTGGAAGTCAGAGGACGTAAGGTAGAAGCAGAAGTGGTAGCACTTCCGTTCTATAAAAGAAGTAAATAAGAATTAAAAAGAAGCAAATAAGAATCAAAGAGAGAAAAGGAGAAAATAAAATGGAATTAAGAGAAGGATTATTATATTCAAAATCACACGAATGGGTAAAGGAAGAAGGAGATATTGCAGTAATTGGTCTTACTGATTATGCACAGTCAGAGCTTGGTGATCTGGTATTTGTAAACCTTCCGGAAGAAGGAGATGAGATCTCTGTAGGAGAAGCTTTCTCAGATGTAGAGTCTGTAAAGGCAGTATCTGATGTATATGCACCGGTATCAGGAACCGTATGCGAGATCAATGAAGAACTTATGGATGCTCCGGAAAAGATCAATGAAGAACCTTATGAAGCTTGGTTTGTAAAAGTAAAAGATATTACGGAAAAAGAAGAACTCTTATCCGCTGAAGAATATAAAGCATTTGTAGAAAGTGAGCAGGAATAATTTAAGCGTGAAATAAAAATCGTAGAAAGGCGGTGACACTTTATGGGAACTTATATTCCGGGAACAAAGCAGGAACAAAAAGAAATGCTTGCTGAGATTGGTTTTGAATCTATGGAAGAACTGTTCGGTCATATTCCGGACGAAGTGAAAGTAAAGGGCGGACTTCAGATTCCTGATGGTATGTCTGAATTGGAAGTTCGGAAGAAAATGACAAAGCTTGCGGAAAAGAATCAGGTATTTCCGGTGATTTTCCGTGGAGCAGGGGCATATAGACATTATATTCCGTCTATTGTAAAAAGTGTATTATCAAAGGAAAATCTGATGACGGCGTATACTCCGTATCAGGCAGAAATCAGTCAGGGAATTCTGCAGTCTATCTTTGAATATCAGACAATGATCTGTGAGATTACCGGTATGGATACCTCCAACGCATCTGTATATGACGGAGGAACTGCAGCAGCAGAAAGTGTTGCAATGTGTCGTGAAAGAAAGAGAGCAAAGGCGCTGGTTTCAGCGACAACAGATCCGAAGGTACTGGAAACAGTAAAAACATATTGCTACGGAAATGAAATGGAACTGGTCATTGTACCGCAGAAAGATGGTGTTACAGATCGGGATGCACTTCGCGAGCTGATTGACAAGACAACAGCGTGTGTATATATCCAGCATCCAAACTATTATGGTAACCTGGAAGATGCGCAGGCAATCGGAGAAATCGCACATGAAGCCGGAGCAAAATACATTATGGGTGTAAATCCTATTTCTCTTGGTGTTGTAAAAACTCCGAGAGAATATGGCGCAGATGTAGCAGTTGGTGAAGGACAGCCACTTGGACTCCCACTGGCATTTGGCGGACCATATGTGGGATTCATGGCATGTGTATCAGCAATGACAAGAAAACTTCCGGGAAGAATTGTCGGACAGACAACCGATCATAATGGAAAGACCGGTTATGTACTGACTCTGCAGGCAAGAGAGCAGCATATCAGAAGAGAAAAAGCTTCCAGTAATATCTGTTCTAACCAGGCATTATGCGCGCTGGCAGTTGGTGTTTATCTGGCATCTGTAGGAAGTGAAGGTCTGAAAAATATAGCTGTTCAGTGTACATCAAAAGCACATTATATGGCAAAAGAGCTGGAGGGCATCGGATATCAGGTGGAGAATAAGGGAGAATTCTTCCATGAATTTGTTACCGTATCTGAGACACCTGCAGAAAAAGTGCTTTTTGCATTGGAAGGTGAAGGAATCCTTGGCGGTTATCCTCTGGATGAACACAGGATCTTATGGTGCTGTACAGAGATGAACAGCAAAGAAGACATTGACAGAGCAGTTTCTATCATAAAGGGGGTGTAATGGATGTTAATATTTGAAAAAGGAAAAGAAGGCAGAGGCTTAAGTCTGTTGCCGGAATGTGATGTAGAAGTAGTTCTGCCTGAAGAAAAGAATCGCAGAGAGCTTGCACTTCATTTACCAGAGCTTTCCGAAAATGAGATTAGCAGACACTACACAGAGCTTGCGAAGAAATGCCACGGAGTAAATGACGGATTCTATCCGCTTGGCTCCTGTACCATGAAATACAATCCAAAGATCAATGAAGATATGGCAGCACTTCCGGGATTTACAGAGATTCATCCACTGCAGCCGGCACATACGGTTCAGGGATGTATGGAAGTTATGAAAACGTTAGAAGAATATCTGTGTGAAATCACAGGTATGACGAACATGACACTGCAGCCGGCAGCTGGTGCACACGGTGAATTTACAGGTCTTCTCCTGATCAAAGCTTATCATGAGAGCAGAGGAGATAAAAAGCGTACTAAGATCATCGTTCCGGACTCTGCTCATGGAACCAACCCTGCAAGTGCGGTAATGGCAGGATTTTCTGTAGTCAGCATTCCGTCCGGACCGGATGGATGCGTAGACCTTGAAAAACTGCGCGAAGCAGCAGGCGACGATGTGGCAGGTCTGATGCTGACGAATCCGAATACAGTAGGTCTGTTTGACAAAAATATTCTTGAAATTACGAAGATCATCCATGAGTGTGGCGGTCAGTGCTACTATGACGGCGCGAACTTAAATGCAGTCATGGGTACCGTTCGCCCGGGTGATATGGGATTTGATGTTATCCATCTGAATCTTCATAAGACATTCTCAACCCCGCACGGCGGAGGTGGACCGGGAAGCGGACCGGTAGGATGCAAAGAGCATCTGGCACAGTTCCTTCCATCCGTACTTGTTGAGGGAACAGATGAACTCAGCTTCAAAAAGGCAGAGAACAGTATCGGCGAAATGAAAGACTTTTATGGAAACTTCCTGGTTGTCGTAAGAGCACTTACATATGTGATGACTCTTGGCAAAGAAGGAATTCCGGAGGCGAGTCAGAATGCAGTTCTGAATGCAAATTATATGATGCATAAGCTGAAAGATCTCTATACCATGGCTTACGATGAAGTATGTATGCATGAGTTCGTAATGAGTCTTTCTGACCTGAAGAAGAAGACAGGCGTTTCTGCAATGGATATTGCAAAAGGACTTCTGGATAACGGCATTCATCCGCCTACAATGTACTTCCCGCTGATCGTAGAGGAAGCTCTGATGGTGGAACCTACAGAAACAGAGTCCAAAGAAACACTGGACGAAGCAATTCAGGTGTTCAGAGATCTGTATGCATTGGCAGGAGAAGATGCAGAACAGCTCCATAATGCACCGGTTCGTACGCCTGTAACGAGACTGGACGAAGTAGGAGCTGCAAGACATCCGGTATTAAAATACGAATTTTAAATAGTTATATAATGATATTCTGAATGAGGTATAGAAATGATTGAAAAGATAACATACATAGAAACGGCTAATACATACCCCTATCGGAATCTTGCGATGGAGGAGTATCTACTCCTCCATTGTGATAAAGAGGAATGTATCCTGTATCTCTGGCAGAACAGAAATACGGTCGTAATCGGACGTAACCAGAATGCATGGAAAGAATGTCTGGTAAGTAAGCTGGAGGAGGAAGACGGATATCCGGTTCGAAGACTTTCCGGCGGCGGAGCAGTGTATCATGATCTGGGAAACCTGAACTTTACATTTCTTGTGAGAAAAGAAAATTATAATGTGGACAGACAGCTGAATGTCATTCTGGAAGCGGTGAAAAAGCTTGGAATTCATGCAGAAAAATCCGGGCGTAATGATATATTGATCGACGGTCACAAGTTTTCAGGAAATGCATTTTATGAGCAGGGAGACTGCTGCTATCACCATGGAACTCTGATGGTCAATGTCAATCTTGGAGAATTATCCAGATATCTGACTGTATCAAAGGATAAACTGAAATCAAAAGGCGTGGATTCTGTAAGGGCCAGAGTAGCGAATCTGACAGAATATGCACCGGATCTTACCGTAGATGAACTGAAGAAGAAACTTCTGGAAGCTTTTGAGGAGGTCTATGGACTGAAAGCAAATATTCTGAAGGACACGGATCTGGATGCAGATGAGGTGGAAGAAAGAACACAGAAATTCGCTTCCTGGAACTGGATATTCGGAAGAAAACTGGAATTTCAGTATGAATTATCCAATCGTTTCCCGTGGGGACAGGTAACTTTGCAGATGCAGGTCAGAAACGGAAGGATTAAAGATGTAAATGTATATTCAGATTCTATGAAACCTGCTTTTATTGAAGAGGTCAGCCGTTATCTGAAGAGTGTCCGTTATGACAAAAAGGCAATCTGTGCAGAACTTAGTCTTTACTGGTCCAAGGATAAAGAGGAAGACCAGATGATGAAGGATATCATTGCATGGATTGAATCGATAGATTTATAAAGGAGAAGCAGACAATGGGAGAAAAATTTGATGTCATTGTAATCGGTGCAGGACCCGGAGGATACGTAGCAGCAATTAAAGCTGCAAAAGCGGGACTTCACACAGCAATCGTGGAGAACAGAAGAGTTGGAGGAACTTGTCTGAACAGAGGATGTATTCCGGCAAAGGCAATGATCCATGCGTCTTCTCTATACAGAGAGATGCAGGAAAGTGAACGCTTTGGAGTTACCGCATCCGATGTACAGTTCGACTATGGAAAAATAGTCGCATATAAACAGGAGACGACCGACAAACTGTGTCAGGGAATCGATCAGCTTCTGAAAGCGAATGGGGTAACATTTCTTTCCGGAAAAGGTACTCTGGAAAAGGGAAAGGCAGTAAGAGTTGTTACAGAGGAAGGTGAGTCCTGCTATGAAGCAGAGAATGTGATTCTTGCAGCAGGGTCAAAGCCACTGGTACTGCCGATTCCGGGACTGGATCTTCCTGGAGTACTTACCAGCGATGAACTGTTCCGTCTGGAAGAGATGCCTGAGAGTCTCGTGATCATCGGAGGTGGAGTCATCAGCGTAGAGTTTGCCAGCGTATATTCCAATCTTGGATGTAAGGTTACTATTGTAGAGGCTATGCCGCGATTGATTCCAAATATGGATAAAGAGATCTCCCAGAATCTGAAAATGATTCTGAAAAAGCGTGGGGTTGATATCCATACATCCGCAGCTGTTCAGAGAGTAGAGCAGGAAGGTGATCAATACACGTGTGTGTTTGTTGAAAAAGAGAAAGAAGTCAGAGCTTCTGCTCAGTATGTATTATGTGCAGTAGGCAGATGTCCGAATACGGATGGCTTGTTTGGAGAAGGTGTTGAGCCTGAGATGGAGCGTGGACGCGTGGTGGTTGATGAAGAATATCGCACCAGCATTGAGGGCGTCTATGCAATCGGAGACCTGATCAGGGGAATGCAGCTTGCACATCTGGCAAGTGCACAGGGCGTATATGTTGCAGATAAGATTGCCGGAAAAGAGCCATCTGTGGATGTTCATACAGTACCGGGATGCGTATATACAGATCCGGAGATCGCATCTGTCGGAATCACAGAGGATGAAGCAAAGGAACAGGGACTGTCAGTGAAGGTCGGAAAGTTTATCATGAGCGCAAATGGAAAGTCTCTGATCACAAAAGAAGAACGAGGATTTATAAAAGTAATTGCAGAAGCGGATACGGATGTCATACTGGGAGCACAGATGATGTGTGCAAGAGCGACAGACATGATCGGGGAATTTGTGACCGCTGTTGTAAATCGCCTGACAGTTCAGCAGGTAGCAAAGGGTATGCGTGCTCATCCGACTTACAATGAAGGAGTTGTTGAGGCTCTGGAAGATATAGAAGGAAATGCAGTACACATTATGCCGAAGAAGAAAAGATAAGATCAGAAAGGATGGTATGTGATATGGGTTTTAAAAGTGATATTGAAATTGCACAGGAAGCAGAAATGAAAGTAATTAATGAAATTGCAGATTCTATCGGTATTCCTGATAAATATGTGGAAAATTACGGAAAATATAAAGCGAAAGTTGATTATCGCTATTATAAGGATGAGCTGGCAGATCGTCCGGATGCAAAAGTGATTCTGGTAACAGCAATCAATCCGACACCGGCCGGAGAAGGAAAGACGACAACAACGATCGGTCTTGCAGATGCGATGAACCGTCTGGGCCAAAAGACGATGGTTGCATTAAGAGAACCATCTCTGGGACCTGTATTTGGTGTAAAGGGAGGAGCTGCCGGCGGTGGATATGCACAGGTTGTTCCGATGGAAGATATTAACCTTCATTTTACCGGTGACCTGCATGCGATCGGAGCTGCAAACAACCTGATTGCGGCTATGCTCGACAATCATATTCATCAGGGAAATGCACTGGATATTGATACCAACCGGGTGACCTGGAGACGCTGTGTAGACATGAATGACCGTCAGCTTCGCAGTATCGTAGACGGACTTGGAGGAAAGGCAGACGGAGTTACCCGTCAGGATGGATTTGATATCACTGTTGCTTCTGAGATCATGGCAGTATTCTGTCTGGCTAACGATATTCTGGATCTGAAAGAACGTGTGTCAAAGATCATCGTTGCATATTCCAGAAGCGGAAAACCGGTTACAGCAGGGGATCTTCATGCAGAAGGTGCTGTAGCGGCTCTTTTGAAAGACGCTTTAAAGCCGAACCTGGTACAGACACTGGAAGGAACACCGGCATTTATCCACGGAGGACCATTTGCGAATATTGCACATGGATGTAACAGTGTAATTGCAACAAAGATGGGAATCAAGCTTGCTGATTATATGATCACAGAGGCTGGATTCGGTGCCGATCTGGGTGCAGAGAAGTTTATTGATATCAAATGCCGTATGTCAGGAATCCGTCCGAATGCAGTGGTACTGGTTGCAACGATTAAGGCATTGAAGTATAATGGCGGTGTGCCAAAGACGGAACTTCAGGCAGAGAATCTGGAAGCACTGGAAAAAGGAATTCCAAATCTTCTGAAACATATCGAAAATATTACGAATGTATATCATCTTCCGGTTGTTGTTGCTATTAATGCATTCCCAACAGATACAAAAGCGGAACTGGATCTTGTTCGTGAGAAATGTAAAGAGCTTGGAGTAAATGTTGCTTTATCAGAAGTATGGGCTCGCGGAGGCGAAGGCGGAGAGGAACTTGCAAAAGAAGTCATCCGTCTCTGTGAAGGCGAGAGTACGATGGAATTTGTATACGATGTTAATGCTTCTATTAAAGAAAAGATTGAAGCGATTGCGACAAAAGTATATGGTGCAGATGGTGTGGACTACACAACAAAGGCCAATAAGGAGATTAAGAATCTGGAGGCAATCGGACTTGGCAATATTCCAATCTGTATGGCAAAGAATCAGTATTCTCTGACAGATGATGCGAAGAAACTTGGAAGACCGGAAAACTTCAGAATTACGATTCGTGATATTACGGCATCTGCAGGAGCAGGATTCCTGGTTGCACTGACAGGTGATATCATGAAGATGCCTGGACTTCCGAAAGTACCGTCCGCAGAGAAGATTGACGTGGATGCAGATGGAGTAATATCAGGACTGTTTTAAGGAGGAAGAAAAGTCATGATGTTAGAGAAGAAAACGACAGAGTTTCTGGAAGTTTTATCCTCTGCAGAGCCGGTTCCGGGCGGCGGCGGAGCATCTGCAGCAGTAGGAGCTTTTGCTTCAGCACTTGGTATGATGGTCGCCAATCTGACAGTTGGGAAAAAGAAGTATGCAGATGTGGAAGAGGAAATCATAGATATCCGCGGTCAGCTTGAAGTACTCAGAGAAGAACTGGTAACACTTACAGATAAAGATGCAGAAGCATTTGAGCCTTTGTCAAGAGCTTACGGACTTCCGAAGGAAACGCAGGAACAAAAGGAAGAAAAAGAAAGAGTCATGGAAAAGGCATTGTATGAGGCGAGTATTGTACCGCTTCAGATCATGCGTACGGTATCGAAAGTGATCGGATTACTTAAGATACTGGGAGAAAAAGGAAGCCGGATTGCGGTCAGTGATGTGGGAGTGGCCGTACTGTTTGCCCGTGCGGCTCTGGAAGGCGCTTCTTTGAATATCTATATCAATACTCGTCTGATGAAGGACCGCGAACAGGCAGAGAAGCTGAACAGAGAATCTGATGAATTGATTCAGGAAGCAAGAACACTTCAGGAAGAAATCTACGCAGGCGTGCTTGCGAAGATCCGCTAGGAGGAAAAAGATGAGCATATTAATGAAAGGCGCTGACGTTGCCAATGCTATGAAAGAAGATCTGATAAGCAGAGTAGAATGTCTGAAAGAGAAAGGTACAGATCCGTGTCTGGCGATCGTAAGAGTCGGAGCGCGTCCGGATGACGTGTCTTATGAACGTGGTGCAAAGAAACGTATGGCAGCTATCGGTATTGAGTGTCGGATCGTGGAACTTCCGGAGGACATTCCACAGGACGAATTTATCCGGGAATTCGGAAAAGTCAATGAAGATCCGTCTGTACACGGAATTTTATTATTCCGCCCGCTGCCAAAGCATCTGGATGAAGAACCGATCAAGGCAATGATCGATCCGGAAAAAGACATGGACTGTATGAGCCCGATCAATATTGCAAAGGTATTTGCAGGAGATGAGACCGGTTATGCGCCATGTACCGCAGAAGCAGTGATGGAGATGCTGGATTATTATCAGATCGATCCGAAAGGAAAGAATGTTACGGTAGTCGGCAGAAGCATGGTCGTGGGAAAACCGCTCTCCATGATGTTATTGAAGAAACACGCGACGATCACAGTCTGCCATACCAGAACCGTTGATCTTCCGGGAGTGTGCGCAAAAGCAGATATTCTTGTTGCGGCTGCCGGAAAGGCCAGAATGATCACAGAAAATATGGTCGGAGAAGGCGCTGTGGTGGCGGATGTCGGAATCAATGTTGATGAAGCCGGCAATCTGTGCGGAGATGTGGATTTTGATGCGGTTGAGGCAAAAACATCCTATATCAGCCCGGTACCGAGAGGCGTAGGAAGTATTACAACGTCTGTTCTGGCAAAACACGTCGTACGTGCAGCTGAAAGACGATCAGAGATGAAATAACGAATTGCAATCACATACAGCTCCATTGCATGAGTTTTTGCAGTGGAGCTGTAACGTTAAAAGAAGATAATATGAGAAAATAGCGCTTTTTTCATATTGGAAACTGTGCTACAATGTAGAGAATATTGAGGAGACTGTATGTGAGTGATACAGAAACCGAAGTAACAGGTATTGGAAAGGACAGCAGGATGTTATACGAAGAAGCAAGGGTATATTTGGATGGTGTATCGAAATACGGAAGTGTACTTGGTCTTGACAGTATAAAGGGCTTGTTAGAAGAGCTGGGAAATCCGCAAAAAGATTTGACATTTATACACATAGCAGGTACCAACGGAAAAGGTTCGATACTGGCATACCTGTCTACGATCCTGACACAGGCAGGATATCGGACAGGAAGATATCTCTCTCCGACAGTGATGGAATATCTGGAACGTTTTCAGATTGACGGAACGTATATGGGGGAAGATGAATTTGCAGAAATCACATGTGAAGTAAAGAGGGCAGCAGAACGGCTGACAGAACAGGGGCGTCCGTCTCCGACAGCTTTTGAGATTGAGACCGCGATAGCATTCCGGTATTTTCAAAAGAGAGGCTGTGATTATGTTGTTCTGGAAGCGGGGCTTGGAGGACTGCTGGATGCAACAAATATTGTTGAAACTACAAAACTATGCATATTTGCATCCATCAGCATGGACCACATAGGGATACTTGGCAATACACTGGAAGAGATTGCTGAAAATAAAGCCGGAATCCTGAAAAAGGGTGCAGAGGCAGTGACCGGAAGTCAGCCGCTGTGTGTGTTAGAAGTATTAAAAAAGAAAGCAGAGGAAAAGGGATGTCCGCTTATTGTTGCAGAACCGGATACCGCACAGGTATCCGGACGAAGTCTGAAGGGACAGCGTTTTTCCTATAAAGAATATAAAGATATGGAGATCTCTCTTGCCGGGCAGCATCAGATTGAAAATGCGGTTACGGCACTGGAGGCAGTCAGAGTCCTGTGCCGTCAGGGGGTAAAAATCAGTCAGGAAGCCGTAAGGCGAGGGCTGAAAGAAACCAGATGGCCCGGCCGGTTTACCGTGTTTGCAGGGGAACCGACGGTAATCGCAGATGGCGCACATAACGAGGATGCGGCAAAAAGACTCGCGCAGAATGTAGATATGCTTCTGCCGGGAAAGAAAGTGACTGCCGTTATGGGAGTATTTCAGGATAAAGAATATAAAAAGATCATTACGATTATGGCACCGTATCTGGAATTTGTATATACCATTGATCTTCCGAATCGGGAAAGAACTCTTGGAAAGGAAGAGCTCTGTGAACAGCTGAAGAAACATGGGATACAGTCAGAAACGGCAGAAAGTACAGAAGAAGCATTAAGACTTGCTAAGCAGCGGGAAAAAAAGGATGGAGCAGTACTGGCATTTGGTTCGTTATCTTATCTTGGAGAAGTCATCCGGCTGGAAGAAAAAAGCTGCGGAAAGGAATTGGAAGATGGTAGATAGGGAAAAAGTAGAGCAGGCTGTTCGTCTTTTACTGGAAGGTATCGGAGAAGATGTGAATCGGGAAGGTCTGATCGAAACTCCTGCGAGAATTGCGAGAATGTATGGCGAGATCTGCGGGGGAATGGACGAAAATGCCGGAGAGCATCTGAAAAAGACATTTACAGCAGAAAATAATGAGATGGTTGTGGAAAAAGATATTACATTCTATTCCATGTGTGAACATCATATGCTTCCGTTTTACGGAAAGGTGCATATAGCATATATTCCGGACGGAAAGGTGGTTGGACTGAGCAAACTTGCCAGAACAGTAGAGGTCTATGCAAGGAGACTTCAGCTGCAGGAGCAGATGACAGCGCAGATTGCAGATGCGCTGATGGAGCATCTGAAACCGAAGGGTGTAATGGTACTGGCAGAAGCAGAGCATATGTGTATGACTATGCGTGGAGTAAAAAAGCCGGGAAGCAAGACGGTCAGTGTTGTTACAAGGGGAGAATTTGAAGATAACGAAAAGCTTCAGAACATGTTCTTCCGTATGATAGGGCGGTAACAGCATGAAGAATCACAGTGCATATATGACTTTAAAGCAGGAAGAGATACAGAAGATGAAACGGGTGCAGGATATATACCGGCATCCGTATTTTCAAAAATGTCTGGAAAACAACAGAAAAGCAGAAGAGTCAAGGGTATTCTGCAGACATGATATGGGACATTTTATGGATGTGGCAAGACTTGCATATGTATTTTCCATGGAGAGAGGATATCAGTTGGAAAAGGAAGAGATCTATGCGGCAGCACTGCTTCATGATATCGGAAAATGGAGACAGTACAGCGAAGGAGTGCCGCATGAACAGGCAAGTGCCGGGATTGCAGAAGGAATATTGACAGATACCGGATACGGGAAAGAGGAAAAAGAGCGGATCCTGACAGCGATATTAAATCATCGCAGAAAAGCGCAGGTTCAGCTGTCGGTGAAGACGGGAAGTGATCTGTTATCAGAGGTTCTGTATGATGCAGACAAGATCTCGCGGTCATGTTATGCCTGTCCGGCAGAAAAAGAATGTAACTGGAATAAGGAAAAGAAGAACCTGGAGATTCTGTGGTAAAGAGGAGTCTTCGGAGTACAGAATAATAGAAAGATACAGGAACGGGTGATAGAATTGAAGATAGGAAACAGAGAATTTGATACGAAGCATCATACATATATTATGGGGATCCTGAATGTGACACCGGATTCATTTTCTGATGGAGGAAAGTGGAACGATTATGATGCTGCCATGCGTCATACGGAAGAAATGTTAAGCAGTGGATGTGATATCCTGGATATTGGCGGGGAATCCACCAGACCGGGACATCATCAGATCAGCGAGGAAGAAGAAATCGGCAGAGTGGCGCCTTTGATCGAAGCGGTAAAGAAGAATTTTGACGTTCCGGTTTCGATAGATACGTATAAGAGCCGGGTCGCAGGTGCGGCAATTCAGGCAGGAGCAGATATGGTCAATGATATCTGGGGATTTCGGTATGACAAAGATATGGCACCTCTGGTAAAACAATATGATGTGTCCTGCTGTCTGATGCATAATCGAAATGAGGCAGTATATGGAAACTTTATTGAAGATATGTATCAGGATCTGAAAACATGTGTAGAAACTGCGAAAGCTGCAGGAATTGCGGACGATAAGATCATGCTGGATCCGGGAGTCGGATTTGGAAAGACGTATGAGATGAATCTGGATGTGATGAAGCATCTGGATCTATTCAATAATCTGGGGTACCCAATGCTTCTTGGAACTTCCAGAAAATCTATGATTGGACTGACGCTGGATCTGCCGGTAACAGAGCGGGAAGAAGGAACGCTTGTAACAACTGTCATGGCTGTGCAGTGTGGCTATGGATTCGTGCGGGTACATGATGTGGAAAAGAATCGAAGAGCCATTC
>JAEDLC010000040.1 GCA_016295505.1 Dorea sp. | reverse complement strand
GCATGAATCAATACTGCCTGATACATCGGCACAGGTTCTTTATTGATCGTCGGAGACATATCCGCACCTGTGATGGCAATCACATTATCTTTTTCAAACCGAATTGTGGCCCCGGAGAACGTCATCTCAAGAACCCCTTCGCTTCGTTTATTCCCTACCAGAATATTTGCCAGGTAAAACGACTGTGTATCCATAGGACCTGCCGGTGATACACCAAACTGCTGATATCCGAATCGTCCTTCATCCTGTACGGTGGTCTGTACCCCAGGATTTTCTACTACAATCCCCATTATTTCACCACCTTTTCATATGTTTTCAAACGATAAGTTCCTCTTTCAACATCTTTCCGGATGAGTTCATATTCTCTTTTTGTAATCGGAATAAATTTCACCCACTCTCCGGCTCTCACAAGAAATGGATCTTCTTTTGAATAATCACATATTGTAAGAGGCGTCATACCCAGAATATTCCATCCGCAAGGCTGATCAAAAGGGATTAAATTGGACTGGTATAACTGTGCCACGATGGATCGCCCGGGAATATGTACTCTTGGAGATTCTCTTCTCTTGAAATGAAACGGCTCTTCGAATCTTGACATATATGCATGTCCCGGAGCAAATCCCAACATGTATGCAAGATATTCATGTTCTGAATGCATCCGGATCAGTTCCTGTGTGGAAATGTTTTCAAACGCTGCACAATCCTCAAGATCCGGTCCAAATTCTCCGCCGTAGCAGATCGGAACCTCTTTGACAGTTCCCGACTGTCCCTCAACATTTTCCATATGCTGCATCTGCACCTGTATTCTTGCCTTTAACTCCTCATATCTGATTACATCCGGTCTGTAATGGATCATCAATGATACATAGGTTGGGACCATTTCTGTAACTCCTTCAATCGGATTCCTGGTCAATTCCTGATAAAGCATTCTCACCAGCTGATTGACTTCCAGGCTGATCTCATCTCCCATCTGAACCGAGATCGCCGCATCTCCGACAAGTAAGAATTTTGCCTCCATCAGACGTCCTCCTTTCATGTTCAAAGGTTTTTGTGAACATTTACTAATTTTTTTCTGTGATATCTTTGATTGATTGACTAAAGTATAACACAAGGTTTTTATTAAATAAAATAAATTATTTTGCTATAATATATTAACTTTTTTTATTATTAGCCCAGATATCCCCAGTCTTTATCCCGCAAATAAGCCTCCAGACGTTCTTCAAATACCTGGACTGAACGAAGCGTTGCTTCATTCGGATATTTATGTTTAATCATATAGGTAATACGCTTTGGAGGTTTGGTCTTATTGGCAATCTCACTGACCGTTACCGGACGCAGCTTCTGAATCCTCTCTGCAACGGTAATCGGCGCAATCGCCCACATATTTTCCTTAGAAAGAAGGTGAAATAATAATTCAAAGGTATCGACCTGAAAACGGGGACGCACTCCCTTTGTTACCCATTGATCATGCCAAATCTGATAATCAGCCTCCCAACTGAGAAATATTTCTCGACTTAAATCCAATTCATCGGTATGAATATATTCTCTTTGAACCGCTGCATTTTCTGATTGAATAATATACATCTTCTCCTCCAGAATTGGATTCGCAACCGTATTTTTAAAATGAAGATGATGATGCACAAATCCAAGATCAATATCATGATTCTCCAGATATTGATAGATTTCTGACGAATAATGTGTCTTGACTTTCAGATTCATAATCTGTTCTTCTTCATCCAGCATACTTCTATATAAGTCATACATCATGGCACTGTTCAGAGTATCCGTACACCCAATCGTCAGATACAGTTTCTGCCTGTTGTCCTTTAATGCCTGCATTTCCTGCCACACAGAGATCCATCGTTCTGCAATCGGAATGAATTCCTCTCCCTGCATCGTCAGTTCAATCTGTTTATATCCTTTTTTTCTGGTAAGAAGTTTTACCCCCAGTTCTTCTTCCAGAGATTTCAGTCTGTGACTGACCGTTGGCTGTGACAAAAACAGATTTTCCGCTGTCTTTGTAATATTTTTTGTTTTCACAATCATTAAAAATGTTTCTATTTCCGATAAATTCATCTTTCTCCTCCAAATATAAATTTTTTTAATATTATACAGCAAAATTATTCATTTCTCAATTCCATTTCTTCGTGCTATGATAAAAACCAAGAAGAAAAGAAAAAACGTCCAAACAAGGAGGATGCATTATGGATACGAAAAATGGAATATTATTTTCTGATGAATATCAGAGAAGTTTAAAAGAACAATTTTGTTATGCGGACGACGATCCGAAATATGGTTCCCGCCTCTTTTTTGAAAATTCCGGAGGTTCTCTGAGATTAAAAAAAGCTGTAGAAGTAAAAGCTGCTGTAGAAGAATTTCCGGACTGCCCGGAACGTGTACGTGGAAGAGGATATGAATTATCACACTACGTAAGCGACGGAACAAAAGAAATCCTGGAGATCGTATTTGGAGCAAAAAGTGGTGCTTTGATCACGGAGTTATCTGCTTCTCAGACAATGTTCCATGCAGTGGGCACAATTATGGAAGGTGCCGGATGGGGAAAGAATGCTGTTACCTCTTCACTGGAACATCCATCAGCTCATGATGCTGTAGAGTATTACTGCGAAAAGACAGGACGTGAGTTCCGTGTCGTTCCTGCCAACAAGACAACCGGTGGAATTGACCCGGATGAAGTCATGAAATATGTAGACAAGGATACCGTACTGTTAAGTATTATGGCTGCATCAAATATTTCCGGAAATATCATGGATATCAAAGAAATTGCCCGCCGTGCAAAAGAGATCAATCCAGATATTTATATTGTAAGCGATGCTGTACAGCATGCACCTCATGCTGTTATTGATGTAGAAGACTGGGGCGTAGACGTGGCAAACTTTGCACCTTATAAATTCTTCGGTGTACGTGGATGCGGATTCGCATATGTATCTGACCGGGTTGCAGTTATGTCTCACCGCAAACTGACTCACAAACCAGCAAATGTATGGGCGCTTGGAACCCCTACACCGGGAAACTTTGCCGCTATGATGGCTGTCATTGATTATGTATGTGAGATTGGAAAGCATTTCAGCGACAGTACAGACAGACGTGCTTTATACGTAGAAGGAATGCATCGGATCCACCTTCAGGAACGTGCGCTTCTCTATCGTATGCTGGAAGGAACCAATGAAGTACCGGGACTTCGTCATATCAAAAATGTAGAAGTATATGTGGATATGGAAGATCTGACATATAAAGACCTGATCGTTGCAATGGGTATTAAAGGCATTGAATATGCAGAGTGCTCTCAGAAATATTTAGAGCATGGTGTAACTATCTTTGAACGTCTCAAGAGCAGTCCGTATTCTCAGAGAATCGTAGAATCTCTTGGACTTGAAGGCGCTCTCCGTGTATCTCCTCTCCATTGTCACGGAACAGACGATATTGATCGATTCCTTCGTATCACCAAAGAAATTGCTGAAAGCGTATAATCTCAGATTATACTGTCTCCATATTAATTCCTCTCAAAGAAATTCCCCAGAAAAAGAATCGGCATAAGCCGATTCTTTTTCTGTTTGAATCATTGACTTTTTATACGACACCGAAACTTCAGACTCAGCGCCTGCTTCGGACATGTTTCCGTGCATTTTCCGCAGCGGATACATTCTGCCGAATCCGGATGTTTTACCGGATCCACATCCATTGGACAGTTTGCGCTGCACATCCCACAGGAAATGCACCGCTCTTTGTCAATTCCCATATGATACAGGCTGATTTTATTCAGCAACCCATAGATTGCCCCCAGAGGGCACATCACTTTACAGAAAAACCGACAGACCATCAGACACCCGATCAACGTTACAATCAATATGCACATTTTAAATGAAAATAATGCCCCCAGCATACTGCGTAATTCCGGATGTGTTCCAAGAAGAGGAATCCCGCCTTCCAGCGTCCCTACCGGACAGATATATTCACAGAAAGCAGGTTCTCCCATCCCCACTATATTTGTATTTACAACCGGAAGCACCAGTACAAATACCAGAAGCATCAGGTATTTCACGTAAGTAAATCCCTTCCACAGTTTTTTCTTAGGAAATGGCATCTTATAGAGCAATTCCTGAATCAGGCCAAACGGGCATACGAATCCACAAACAGCTCTTCCGAATATCACACCGAGCGCCAGCACAAATCCCATTACATAAAAGCTGAACCGAAACTGTATCGATCCGCTCACCGCCTGCATCGCACCGATCGGACAGGACAGACGCGCAGCCGGGCAGGAATAACAGTTCATTCCCGGATTACAGAACTGCTTCCACTCTCCTTTGTATATCCGGCCGTTGATAAAATTACCAAGATAAGTGTTGGAATAACCAAACGCTGCAATCTGAATTATTTTTCTTCTTACTTCCTGACGTATTTTCATCCATTTACCTCTAACTGATCTTATCCCAATCCGATACATTCCAGGCAGATATTGACTGCTTTATTCAGAACCACGGAGACTTCTCCCCGGTATATTCCATATGCAAGCATTCCAAACGCTGCCACCAGAATAAATATCTGCATGACCCGGAAGATCTGTCTCCTGTTTTTATTCATTCATATACTCCTCAACAAATGCTTTATATCCATCTACATCAGCTCCAACAATCGGATCTCCGACGATATTGCCTTCCTTATCTACAAAAATTGTTGTCGGAACGCCGATCAGCTCATAGATGATATCATCAAATTCTCCGGCTGCCACCAGATTCTGATATCCCGCACCGGTCTGCTCTGCAAGCTGACATGCTAACGCATATTGATCCGACTCTTCTGACTCCACATCCACAACAATGCCTATGATCTGAACATTGTCCGGCATCTCTTCTGCCCATTCCCCCAGCTCCGGTAATTCACTGATACATGGGCTGCAATAAGTTGCCCAGAAGTTTACAACCGTCAGATCTGCCTGTGAAAACACATTATTTGCAGCAACATTCCCCTGTAGATCGATCGTGGAAAATTCCGGCATTGCTTTCGGGAACCCGGAAGAGGTACTCTCCTTCGTCTCCTCTTCCGTCGAATCTGTCACAGTCTGCACTTCTTTCAATTCCTCTGTATCATCTGTTTCCTTCGAACTGCAGGCACTAAGTGTCATACACATTGCAGCAATCAATAAACAAAAAGCTACTTTTTTCCTATTCATTTCAGATATTTTCTCCTTAACTTTTCCTATACTCCATCTATAACTTCCTGCGGCATCCAACGTAAGCGGCCTTCTTCATACATGTAGTTACAAAAAGGAGCTGTTACCAGGTAACAACTCCTTTATAACACAGCCGGATTTATTTTGCAATTCCTTCGTTATATGCATCAAATACTGCTGCGAGAGTATCAAGTCCCGACAATTCGGGACTTTTCTTTTCTACAGAAACATTTTTATCCATGGGCATTCGTTTATATTTCAAATATTTCCAGATCATCCGGCACATACAGATTGCCATGATAGTATCGTTTTCCTTCCTCCGTGTATAACCGTTTACGTTCTGCCAGATGGGTTTCCTCTGTATGATACAGAAGGAGATTCGTAACTTTCAGTTCTTCCGCCAGCTGACATGCTTCCTTTACCGTACTGTGATGCTTCTCATAAGGCTTGAACTTATCTGCTTCATCAAACAGACAGAATGCCTCATGAAGCAGCCAGTCGCTGTCTTTTACATATTCGTAATTCACCTCATTATACGGCTCATCACCCACGCAGGTAAACTTTCTTCCATCCAAAAGCTGCATGGTAAATCCGAACTGCTTTGCCTTTGTAGATGCGATATCAAAAAATGTCACCGGACACCCTAGGACCATGCGGCAATCTCCGCTTTTCACCACATCAAATCGAATCCTCTCGCCCATATGCCTGCACACCTTCTGCTGAATCGTCATATTGGCAATCGCCTGAATCTTCTCCGCAAGCTGCTCGTGACAATAAATACGCAGCTCCCCTTCGTATTTTCCCTGGTTCATCCGCTGTCCGATCATTCGGATCAGCCAGATAACCCCCAGCACATGATCCACATGTTCATGGGTCACAAAAATATCATGAATATCCTTCAGATCAATACCTGTATCCTTTAAAACCTTCAGGATCCGGTTGCCGCCGCCTGCATCAACAAGGAAATGCTGATTTCCTTCCGAGATTGCAAAACATGTATTATAACACTCCGAAACCGCTGCGTTACCCGTACCCAATATTGTCAACTTCATAATCTTGCCTCCATACTCTATCGTAATTACTCACTTAATTATCTAAGCCTTTTTCCACCCTGCATGGTACTGACTTGCTCAGCACAAATCCGGAGATCGGATCGGCATATTTCAGACTGCAGAGATCATTTACATTTCCTTCCTTCCATGGCTCGGTCATATACGAACTTCCGCCGCCATGTGGGATGTGAATTGCATGTCGTGCCATCCCACAGATTCTTGCCTTGTATGTTCCACTTCCAAACGGGGTACTGACTCTTACCATCTCCCCTTCTGAGATTCCAAGCTCTTTTGCATCTTCTGGATTCAGATCTGCCAGTGGATAAGGCTCGATTGCTGCTATCTCAGGAATATTTGCTCCGAATACTCCCATCCGGTGATTGCTTCTTGCGCCGGAGGTCATGGTAAACGGATATTCCGGCTGATTCATTTCTTCGATTGAACGGATATCCCTGTATTCCGGATATGGTGTATATCCATTTTCTGCAAGATAGGTGGAACAGATCTCCAGTTTTCCGGATGGTGTCGGGAATCCCGGCTTTCCATCCGCTCTGAGTTCACCGGTTTTATACTTATAATAATGTTTTTCCACTTTTCCTGCATTCGTACGAAAATCACCTGCACACGGTGCCGTTCCCTGCACAAGCCAGGTGCGAAGCTCTTCTTCATTCTGGGGATATCCTTCTGCAATCCCCAGTTTTTTCGCTATCCCGGCAATGATCAAAACGTCATTTTTTGCCTCCCCTACCGGATGAATTACCGGTTCCTGTATCCGCACTCCTTCCGGTCCCGGCACTGCTTTCGGGCATTCGAAGAGGGTACATGCCGGAAAGACCACATCTGCATAACGGGCATCTTCTGTCAGATAACGGTCTATGACAATCATACATTTCAGCTTCTGATAGGCCGCGCGCCATACTTTGCTGTCCGGAAATGATAAGGCCGGAGAACCGCCAATCACAAGCAGCCCGCGCACCGGATATGGACGGTCGTTCAGCACCGCTTCCGGAACACAGGAAAATTGTCCATTTCCGGCAAATTTATAAAAAATCGGATATTCCCTGGCACCAATCGGCATCTCTTCTTCCTCCGGCATATCCTTTAACGGAACCGTCGGCATATTCCTTGCATTCAGGTAGATGCTTCCCGGTGCATCCAGTTTACCGGTGATTGCCCATAACACATAGATTGCGCGGTTGTTCTGAATTGCGCTCAACTGATATTCAAGCCCGGTATAGGCCACCAAGGAAATCCGCGTTGTGGAACAGAATATGTCCGCTAATTTCCGAATGTCTTCTTCGGAAATACCGCACCATGCAGACAGCTGCTCCATTTCCAGCGTATCCAGATATGCACAGAATTCGTCAAATCCTTTCGTATATGTTTCAACAAACTCATGATCGTATTGATTACTTTTAATTATATGCTTTAACATTGCAAGCGCCAGTGCTCCGTCCGCTCCCGGCGTCACCGGAAGCCACCAGTCCGCGATCTCTCCAAGCCCGGTCTGTCTTGGGTCTATCACGATCAGCTTTGCACCACGCTTTTTTGCCTCTTTGATCCGTTTCAGCATCATCTGCGGCCCATCATCCGTCGTAGAGTTTTTTCCCCAGGAAATGATATAATCACTCTCCTCCACTTCCTGGATCATCTGCCTCGTTCCTATCCCAAGCGTCGTAATCGGAGTGATCGTGCTGGATGCCGTATTGCAGATGGATCCACAGTTCATGTCATTCGGAGATCCTAGCCTCTTCAGAAATGATTTCTGATTTTTTGTGCTGACACTCATACGCGTTACCGGTGTTCCCAGAACCCCTCTTCCATAATACGAAGCAAGCGATCTGCCACCATACTCATTTGCTGTCTCCCGCAGCAAATGTGCCGCATGCTCAAATGCTTCCTCCCAGGACACTTCACGGAACTTACCTTCCCCGCGCTCCCCGGTACGGATCATCGGTCTCGCAATTCTTTCTTTTCCATATAACAATTTCGGCGCCAGCGCTCCCCGAACGCATAACCTTCCCACCGGAGATTCACGATCCGGCTCAATCTTCACAAGCTTTCCATCCTCGATTGTCATGAGCACCTGACAGCCACCCTGACACATACCACAAGTTCCCTTAGTTATCACAAATATCCCTCCTTATCCATAAAAAAACTGTCTATAAAAGCTCCGATTCACCTGCATTGTCCAGTTCTCCAAATTCCTGTTTCTCAAATTCCTGAATAGATATATGCTTTTTATTCGGATTGGCATATACAAATGTCTTGTCTACATTTTCCAGATAGTTCTGTATCTTATCATTGGTCGCACTGATGATCGCCTGGAATCCAAGTCCCCGGATCAAAGAGATGCAGCTTGCCACCTTTTCCGCATCCATCTTGGAGAATGCCTCGTCCAGAACCACCAGCCTCAGTGTCGGCATCCGCCGCATCTTCGGAGACTGACTGATCCGGTAGATCTGTGCAAAGCTAGCCAGCAGTGCTACGTATAACGGATTCTGTCCCTCTCCTCCGGAATTCTTCTTGATCATCCGGCTTAAGCCTATGGTCATGTCTTTTTCCCCATGCACGATCTGCTGCATATCAAAGGACAGGTAAGTCCGGTAATCCGCATATTTGTCCATGTTCTTTTTCGCCTCGTCCAATTCTTCCTTGGTCGCATGCTCCGGTGGGATAAAGATGTTGATCAGTTCATTCATCATCTCACCGTACTGATTCTCATGCTCCATCGTAAAGAGATCCATCTGATTCTCCATCGTATCTTCCAGCATCGACGGCTGAATCTGCAGTGCATCATCCATGAACATTTTGTAATATTTTCCGTCTACACCTTTATTTTTTGTGATCACAAACTGATACTTGTCTTTTCCGAAGTCCAGCCGGCTGATGATGCGGTTCAGTTCATCCCGCCTCTGATATGCTTCCAGGATCGCACTGCGGATCTTAAAGATAAAGTCGTCCTTAAAATGTTCCACTGCCTGCCGCGCCTGCTCTTTTGCGGACTCCCGGTAAGCCTCAAGATTATCGCACTGCAGTTCGTCTAACAGCTGATCGTAGGCTGTATTCTCTCTGGAGGAAGCAGAGAAGATCCGGTTCGGATAACTGCGTATATATCCGCTGCGTTCTTCTACCAGCTTCTGATACGCGGTCTCCTCCTCCTCTCTCAGCCTATAACTTTCTGCTATTTTCTGTCGCTTCAGATAATCATAATTCACAGACTTTCTTCCGGAGAGATAATCCTGAAATTCCATCTCATAATCCGATGGGCGCTCTCCGTCTTCGCAGAACATCCGGCTATTGACCTTCTGTCTGCCCTCTTTCAGCGCTGTCTCTGCCACAAGAAGCTCTTCCTGAAGCTTTTCAATCTCTTTTTTATTCTCCCAGATTGTCTCCTGTATCCTGCCAAGCTGCTCTTTTCTGGAATCCTGTGCATGCTGCACCTCAAGCTTTCTGCCCTCCCATGCATCGACCGTCTCTTCTTTCAGCTTCTGCATCTGTTCGGCCATCTGTGCTTTTTTCCGCTCTTTTCCCGAGATAGCCTTCATGTCCGCCAGCCAGCGCATGTAGTCTTCCGTCGGCTGATTCAGCATCTCAAGCTGCATAGTCTTTCGGATCTCTTCCAGGGTCTCCTGGAGCGGAAGGCGTTCTTCCTGAAGCTTCTCACAACGTTCTTCCAGCTTGCGAATCCGCTGACGCATACTCGTCTCTCCGATATAGGCCCTTCTGGTATAATGCTCCGGATTGATATGCTGGAGGCGATAACTGTGATACAGCATGCAGTCTGGTGTGACACCGATTCTGCAGTCCCGAAGTTCCTCCACACTCTCGCATTTTTTTACATTTCCCAGGAAGAAATCAATATAAGCCCGCACATACGGCTCTTTTGCCGTTACTTCCTCCGCAAGCGACCCTGCCTGGGCGGTATGCGGCTCCTTCATAAGCTTTTCCGTGTCCAGCACCGCTGCACGCGAATACTTCTTTCTGTCCATACCGCGATAGATGTCCAGCGCTTCCTTTGCGTAAGCCGGATCCACGATCAAAAGCAGCTTGTTGCTTCCCATGTATCCCTCAACCGCATTGTGCCAGCGTTCATCCCGGATATCCAGAAGGTCTGCAAGGATCTGGACGTTCACAAACTTTCCGCATCTTTCATGCAGTCGGTTGCGAAGTTCATATCTTGCCTCTTCCAGTTCCCGCGGATATGCCTTCTTTCCCTGCCTTAACACCTTCAATTCCTCTCTGGCTTCTTTTTCTTCTTTTTTAATCCGACGAAGATCTGCATCCGTCTCCTGTCTCTGTTCTTCCAGTTCTTCCTGTATATCCCCAAGACCTTCCGACAGACGCTGCAGTTCTTCTTCGGATATCTTCCCTTCTGCAAATTTCTCAATATCCCAGAGAACCTGATTCGGAGTAATGTCCTGAAGTGTCCATTCCTTCAGGCGCTTTGCCGTCTGCATCCAGCGTACTTTTCCTGCATTCAGGCGTTCCAGAACCTCATTTAATGCAGTAAGATCTGCCTCCATGCGGGAATAGCCGCTGTCTGCGATCCGAAGAATGATCTCTTCATATTCTTTCTGCAGTTCTTTCTGCTCCTGTTCCAGTACATTCTGCTGCCCCTCCAGTTCTTTGATGGCTTCCCGGCGGACCTGAATCTTGTCACGACATTCCCGGCTCTTTCCCTCCTGCTGCATCATCTCCAGACGGTCGATCTGGTATGTACACATCCGTGCTTCCTCATGCTTTTCCTCATAGGCCTGATACACTTCCTGAATCTGCCGGAGTCTTCGGATCTCCTCCAGTGTCTCCTCGATCTTGCCGCGCATCCGCCCATACTGCATCACACTTTCCTGCAGGTCTTCAATATGAATATCCTGTTCCATACAGATATATTCTTTTACAAATTCCTCCAGCTTGATATTCATTCGAAATGATATCGCACGTTTGAACAGCTTCGGAAATTTCTCCATATCCAGTCCGCCCAGGTAAATGTCGTATAATTGTCTGCGGAACCGTTCATTGCTTGGTCCGCAGTAGTACTGTTCCGGAGAAAATGTCCGCTGAAGATATTCCCGCAGTTCCATCGTCGTAAGACACCTTGACTGTGTCCGGTACTGATTCTCAAGAAGCCCTCCTGTATGCCAGAAGAACAGTCTGCTGATATCATTCGTTGCCGTTTCCACATCAAATACGACTCCGACACACTGCTTATCCTTCGTATTGGTCTGCTCCAGTTCCAGTACGATCGTACTGGAAAAGTTATGATTTCGCAGATACTGTGCTTCATTATTGTCACTGATATTGACCATACCGCGCAGGTACTCGATCAGTGTACGGTCTGAATCATCTGCCGCTGCCTTGTTGAAGAATCCTCTTCCGTCGGTATTGGCATACAGTACGATCTGGATCGCATCGATGACCGTCGACTTTCCGCTCCCGGAATGTCCGGTAAAAAAGTTGATTCCTTCATTCAGCGTCAGTATCTTCTTGTCTATATAATGCCAGTTATTCAGACATATCTTCGATAGCGCTTTGAACGGCTGTTTCGTCTCCATTTTGTTCCTCCTCACTGAATGTTGCCAGCAGCTCTCTGATGTCATCTGCCATCAGCACTGCATGGATACACGGATAGATTACAAGTCTTGTTTCCTCATTTAACTCTTCCAGTATATCCAGCGGCTCTATAATCTGGTATTTTTTCAGAAGCGCAATGGTCCGGCGCATCTCTGTCGGAGAAGGAATCCCCCGCAGCACACGGAACTCTCCTGCTTTCTGATTGATCGCTCCCAGAGTGGTAACTACATGACTGCTGGAAGATACCGCCTGCATCTGCTCATCATAGATCAACTTCAGTACCAGCAGATATATGGTTGCAAGACGCGGCAGCTTTTCTCCCCACAGCATCTCTCCTTGAATATAGATGACACCCATATGCACATTTTCCTTTAACTGAATCCCTGCAATCGCAAAATAGCATTTCAGGAACTCCAGATGCTTGCTGCAGATCCGGTATTCTTTTGTATACTGCATTCTTCCGGATCGTTTATCAAACTTTCGTTCCAGAAGAAATGTCTGTCGGTACAGGGTCTGTACAACCTCCGTAATCTCCTCTTTTTCTTCCTGTGAAAGCTGTTCGTAATACTCTATCATAGCTTTTCCTCCTTCTGCCGGTTTTCTACAGACTTCTTCTTACAAACATTAAGGCCGGATACCGATAGCCACCGTTCTCCACCATCTCAGGTTCCTCTTCCAGCAGCATGTAACGACTGTTCTTACGGGTGCTGTAGTCATATGCCAGAATCAGTTTTTCAAAGTCCTCTTCCCCACTAATCTCAAGCTTTGCTGCGTCCATGACTTCGTCCTGCATATGAGCTTCGATAAACTCCTCAATCTGCTTTTTCGTATAACGAACCTGAATCCGATTCAGTTTCAGCACGTCTTCTCTGTCCAGATCCTCCGTCTTTTCATCCGGAAGCATCTGACTGATAAAATCTTTTCTTGGTTTTTTCCGTTTATATAGTGATTTATCCGATACAATCTCAAGCAATGACAGATTCATCCTCGTTCCGACTGTCCGGATCATGTCGTCTGCTTTTTCAGGAGATGCCGCCATCCGGTTCAGAAGCTGTACCACCAGTCCCTTTGTATCAGTCTCTCCGCTCAGAAGATAATTCATCCTCGTTACCGTCGCTCTTACATACTTCGTATGCTCACTGTCCATATTTGCGATCCGATGTTCAATGTCGTCAAATCCCCTCTCGATCAGATCCAGAAGATCCAGCACATCATCCCCTGTATCTCCCATCGTTCTTGATCTTGCACGCACCTTTTCAATCCACATCTCATCGTCGCGGATCTCTTTCAGACATTGCTTGATATCATTTTTGTATCTGTAAAAATTGTCCGATGTCTTCAGAATATGGTACTTTTTCCTGACTACCTCTTCGACGTAGCCATCCAGATGTTCCCTCAGAAGATCACCGTAAAACTTCTGTTCCAGCAGCTTCGAAAAAAAGCGGTCCATATTGTGAAGCATATCCTGAAGCGCCTTGTTCAGCTTTCTGGTATTAACAAGCGCCGTCCGAAGCATACTCAGATTTGCCCTTGGGTCATTTCGAAATGAAAACAGAGTTGCGTACACATTCTGAATATAGATATTCGTCTCCTCCATATCTTCCGAATTCAGACGTTCAAATGCGTCGATAAATATTGCCGCATAATCCGGAATCACGATATGGGTCACCAGCGTCCGGTAATCCTCTATCTTCTTCAGCCACCCTGTCTTTAAAAGCCAGTTTAGAATCCGGGATGCCGGTGTCTCCAGCATATCGTATTCTGTATCACTTTCTTCCCTCTGAAGCTCAAATCTTTTCCTCGCATTCATATCACTTAAGACCTGAATGCACACTTCTTTCGTCAGAAAATAGTTGCTGTATTGATATTCTTCGTTAATACTCAAAAGTGCTTCGATATATATATCCCGGTTTATGGACCGGAAAAGCCCCCAGAACCCCTCCGGGATTTCATGTTGCAGATGCATATATTTCTCCTGTAATCTATTGGTTATTTTATTGACCTGATGACTGACTTGTTTCTCCACTTGTTGTTACTGACGGCCTTCCAGCGGTCAGGCTGACGCCGCTATCATATTTTAGCATTTTTAAGCCTCATTTTCCAGATTTCTTGTATTTTCTCCTGAGAACTGTTATGATAATAAAAAATGTCCGGAGGGATTTCTATGTCTGAAAAAGCAAACAAAATAAACAGTACAACTGAACAAATAGAATCAGCGACAGCCGGATCCAACGTCTTACTGTATCCGGCGTCCGAAACCATAAACAATACCGACGAGACTGCATCCTCTGTCGAAACAGATCTCAGCGAGGCCCCTGCTCCGACAGAGAGCAGCGAATCTGAAGTTCACACCCCGTCAGAGACCTGCGAGGCAGCGCTTCCAGCCAAACCGCAGAATATGCCTGAAGAGGAACACGCAGGAAAGGATAACGCTTCTGCCGGTGAAAGTACACTTTCTCCGGACGAAGAAGATCTGTTTGAAGAGGAAGATTATAGCGAAGCCGGAGATGGAAAGAAACCACACCGCTTCTTCCATTTCCGTTCCCACCGAAAGGCTGAGATGTCACGTGACGAACTGATTCTCTCCCGAATCAGCGATGAAGATCTGATGGAATACCTGCGGCTGGAGCAGCAGAGACAGGAGCTTCTTCAAAAAGCCAAAGAAGTCCGTGAAAAGAGGATCTGGACTGCATTCCTGCTGACCGTTTCATTGCTTGCAGTCGTTCTTGTAATCTACTTTTTAAAGGACAACCCTACCATCCTGGTCAGCATTCTGTACACGATCGGAATTCTGGTTGCCCTGTATATCTGGAATCGCCCAAAAGACAAGGGTTCGGATAAGAAAACAAAATAACAATCAATTTTTCATTACTTTTTCTAAAAA
>JAEDLC010000039.1 GCA_016295505.1 Dorea sp. | reverse complement strand
GTATAGATCTTCACCTCATTATCATCTGTCAGTACGGCATCTCCCATTCTGCGATTGCAGCGTATTAATCCTTGATACACTCCAAACTCTGACTCCCAGTTTCCCATATCATTCCACCTGTCTGTTCCCTTTTGCCTCTATTATTCCTTTCTTTTCAGAAAACTAATCGAAAATCTTTGGAGCTCTTGCACTTGCCCTTAAAGAATGTTACAATATACGTCATGAAAACAGATTTTTAGGAGGTACATTGTGAAGACATTTACAATCGTAATGCTTGTTATTCTTGTAGTATTAATCGTTGCGTGCATCGTATTATATTTTTTAGGGAAGAGAGCAGAAAAGAAACAGGCTGAACAGCAGCAGCAGCTGGACGCAGTTGCACAGACAATGTCCATGCTCATCATTGACAAGAAGAAGATGAAACTCAAAGACGCAGGATTTCCGCAGATCGTGATCGACAACACACCAAAGTATCTGCGCCGTTCCAAAGTTCCTGTTGTAAAAGCGAAGATCGGACCAAAGATCATGACTCTTATGTGTGACGCTCAGGTGTATCCGCTGATTCCTGTGAAGAAGGAAGTGAAAGCTACCGTAAGCGGCATCTACATTACGGCAGTAAAAGGCGTAAGAGGTCCACTGGAGACACCACAGAAGAAAAAAGGTTTTTTTGCAAGGTTAACAGGCAAATAATCCAAAAGCATAAGATAAGTAAAAGCATTGGAGCTTAATGTTCCAATGCTTTTATATTCAGCGATATATTACAATCTGCCACCGGTTCACTGTTAATATCCAGCGCATAATTGACACGCACTTCAATCAGTGATTCCTGAACGTCTACACGCATCTCTTTTGTATGAACTCCCATCATCAGTTCTCCATATGGCGTCTCATACTCGGTCATATGAATCTTATCCTTTTCAAATATCATATGCGTATTCGTCAGTCCGCTTTTGATTATCTCCAGCTTTTCTTCCCCGGTAATACGTACTTTGTTCTTAATGACTCCCGGTACCCCTTCCACAAGCTCATCATAAAGAACATAATGCTTGCCGTTTTTGAGATAATACGCAGCCGGTGTAATCATCTCGATCGGCTCATTTTCTTCGTTATCTTCATAATCATCTGCATTTCCGGACACCTCATAATGCAGTCCGGATATACTGAGCAGTACATCTTTCGTCATAATCTCTCCTTAATATTCTTCTATATTAATCTGCTTTGTCTTTGTCACATCATAAGGAAGAATGGAATCTGCAAATCTGGTAAATTTCTCTGCCGCATCGCTGACATAGAAGTCATAAGTTCCGGGCTCGCCGGAATGATTGGCAATATTTCTTTCTTTCAATATTGCTTTCAGATCCATCGCTGTCTCATATGCAGGATTCACAATATGTACTTTCTCCCCGAAATACTCCATAATTCTGGATCGAAGAAGCGGATAGTGGGTACATCCGAGAATCATGGTATCAATATCCGTTTTCTTCATATCCGCCAGATAGATATCGATCACTTCCTCTGTGATTCTGTGCTTTGCAAATCCTTCTTCCACCAGCGGAACAAAAAGCGGACACGGCTTCCCTACCACCTCTGCATCCGCTTTCAGGCTGCGGATTACTTTTGTGTATGTCTCGCTCTTTATCGTTGCTTCCGTTCCCAGAACGCCAATCTTCCCATTTCTCGTCTCCGATACAGCAGCTCTCGCTCCCGGTATGATCACACCAATGATCGGGATATCAAACTCCTTCTGTACGGTGTCCAGTGCCAGTGCGCTGGCTGTATTACACGCAATCACAATTGCCTTAACCTTCTTGGTCCTTAAGAAATGGATGATCTGTCTTGAGAAACGGATAATATTATTTTTTGATTTGCTTCCGTAAGGAACTCTTGCAGTATCTCCGAAATACACCACATTCTCCTCCGGCAGCTGACGCATGATCTCTCTTGCAACCGTAAGTCCACCCACACCGGAATCAAACACTCCGATTGGTGCTGTATTATTCTTTTCCATATCTATGTATCTCCTTTATTAATTACATCCACTCGTATTACCTATTGTATCTCCTTGTCCCACAGTTTTCAAGTGTATAGATTTTTTCTATCAGTATTTTTACTTATCCCAAAAAACAATTGGATTATTCCGGTTCCAATCACTATACTGAAAATAAAGATCATGTCAATTCAGGAGGTAATAAATATGTCAATCACAGCTGAAACAGCGAAAGCACATGCGAATGATCCTGCAGTATTATGTTGCAGAGCAGAAGGTGGTATTACAATCGAGCCCGCAAACCTGGAAGATCCGGCTATTTTTGATGAACTGGTAGATTCCGGACTTCTTAATCTGGATGGCTGCTTAAAAATCGGGCAGGTTCTGGGAGCAAAATTAACAAAAACAAGTGATTCCTTATGTCCACTGACTGCAGATAATGTAGAAGGCTTTAAAGATGCTGCTGATATTTCCGAAGAAGAGCCGGAGGAAGAAGCTGAGGCAGCCGATGAAAATGAAAAGGTTGCCGGTGTAGAAGTCAATGTGGCCGGCGCTGTTACAACAATTAAAAATGGAAAAGTAGTAATTTCTATTAAAGAAGGAAAAGACATCTATCTGGAACTTCCAATATAATCTCATTTGATATTGTTTCCCGGAAAAACGGACTGCCGACGGCAGTCCGTTTTTCCGTTCTCATTTATAATACTTTCGATAAGAATTCCTGTAATCTCGGATCCTTCGGATGTTCGAAGAACTCTTTTGGCTCCGCCTGTTCTCTGATCTGCCCTTCATCCATGAAGATCACTCTGGATGCCACTTCTCTTGCAAATCCCATCTCATGCGTAACCACGACCATGGTCATTCCGTCTTTTGCAAGCTTTTTCATCAGCTCCAGAACCTCTCCTACCATCTCCGGATCCAGCGCCGAAGTCGGCTCATCAAAGAGCATGACGTCCGGATTCATGGCAAGTGACCGTACGATTGCAATACGCTGCTTCTGTCCGCCGGACAGCTGGGATGGGTAAGCATTGGCCTTTGCATCCAATCCTACCATCTCAAGAAGCTCCATCGCCTGCTTTTCCGCTTCTTCTTTGGATTTCCCAAGCAGCTTGATCGGAGCAAGCGTAATATTCTGCAGGATGGTCTTATGCGGAAACAGATTAAAATGCTGAAACACCATTCCCATCTTCTGCCGGTGCTTATTGATATCTACATGCTTGTCTGTGATATCAACCCCTTCAAAGTACACATGTCCCTCTGAAGGAACCTCCAGAAGGTTCAGAGAGCGCAGAAAGGTAGACTTACCGGAACCGGAAGGTCCTACTACCACCACTACTTCTCCTTTTCTGATCTCTTCGGAAACTCCGTTAAGCGCATGCAGCTTCCCGAACACCTTATGCAGATTTTCTACTTTAATCAATACATCTCCGTTATTAGTGGTCACTGCTTCTTAACCTCCTTTCCAGAATGTTAACAAGTTTTGAGAATATCAAAACCATAACCAGATATATAGCCGCTACCGCGATCAATGGCATAAATGCATCATATGTACGGCTTCTGATGATGTCTCCGCCCTT
Source organism: Dorea sp. (assembly GCA_016295505.1). Taxonomy (GTDB): domain Bacteria; phylum Bacillota; class Clostridia; order Lachnospirales; family Lachnospiraceae; genus Dorea_A. The sequence continues at coordinate 11,310 of JAEDLC010000039.1, read as the reverse complement.
GGTAAGATCCTGCAGAGCAATATAACCGGATACCGACGTCTCTTTCAGAAGAGAGATAAACTCATTTCCGAGAGCCGGCAGTACATTTTTGAATGCCTGCGGCATAATAATATGAACCATCGTCTGTGTATAATTAAATCCCAGACTTCTTCCTGCTTCAAACTGCCCATTATCAATCGACATAATTCCCGAGCGGAAGATCTCTGCAACGTATGCACCTGAATTAATACCAAATGCAAGCACCGCTACCAGTATCTTACTGATATCCACGCTTCCGAAGATTACAAAGTAGATGATCAGAAGCTGCACAACAACCGGAGTTCCCCGGAATACTGTCAGATACAATTTACATATGGCATTTAACACCTTAAGTTTTCCCGTCTTATCATAGGTCGAACGCACGATGGAAACCAAAAATCCCAGCACGATACCCAAAAGTACGGCAAAGAAGGTTACCTTTAAGGTAACCCCCAGACCTTCCCAGATGTATCTCCAGCGTTCTTCTGCTATAAAGTTATTCACAAACTTTTCCTGAAATGTCTGAAACATACTCTACATCCTTATCTTTTCAATCTATTCTGCATCATCTGCGGAAATATACTTTGCAACAATCTCGTCAATCTTTCCGGATTCTTTTAATTTTGCAAGTGCATCATTGATCTTCTCTCTGAGATCGTCATTGCCCTTTGCCACTGCAATTGCATACTCTTCCTCTGTAAATGCCTCATCCAGAATCTTCAGGCCTTCTGCCTGTGCTACAAATTCTTTTGCAGGTTCTCCATCGATCACAACTGCATCGATCTTGCCCTGTGTCAGTGCCTGAACTGCCTCAAATCCCTTGTTGTACTGCTCTACTTCTGCATCCTCGATATCTCCTGCGTAGATATCACCGGTCGTACCTAACTGCACACCGATCTTCTTTCCTACCAGATCATCCGGGCCTGCGATATCACTGTCTTCTTTGACGATGATCACCTGTGTTGCCGTTGCATAAGTATCGGTAAAATCTACATTTTTCTTACGATCCTCTGTCACTGTCATTCCTGCTGCGCCAAAGTCTGCTTTTCCACTGGTAACTGCCGGAATAATAGAATCAAATGCCATGTCTTCAATCTTTAAGGTCATTCCCAGTTCTTCTGCAATTGCCTGAGCAATCTCTGCATCAATTCCTACAACCTCATCTCCTTCATAATACTCATATGGCGGGAATTCTGCATTGGTTGCCATAACCAGTGTGTCGCTTTCTTTACCGGATTCTTCCTTTGATTCTGTTTCTTCTTTTTTGGATCCACATGCTGCAAGTGAAAATACACATGCTGCGATCAAAAGTGTGCTAATCAGCTTTTTCATATTCATCATCATTTCCTCCAATTGTCCCTTTATTCATTACATTGCATAAAAATGCAAATCTAGTACATATTTTATCATATTTTCCGCAAAAAACAAGAGGCTTTTTCCACATATTTCAGCAAAAAAGCCCCTTATCTTATATGCAATATTATGCAAGAACCATCTGAATGATGGATACGATCACGATAATACCTCCCAATATGATCCTGTAATATCCAAATACTTTAAAATCATGCTGCTTGATATAGCCCATCAGGAACTTGATCGCCACAACAGATATTCCAAAGGATACCAGGCATCCCAGCATCAGCAGACCGAATTCGGTACCGGTAAAATGAAAACCGAACTTCAGAAGCTTCAGGAAGCTTGCTCCAAACATGACCGGAATCGCCAAAAAGAATGTAAACTCTGCCGCCGTCTCTCTTGCCACTCCGATCAGCAATGCTCCGACGATCGTTGCACCGGAACGGGAGGTTCCCGGAATCAGCGCAAGCATCTGGAAAAATCCGATCCACAGAAGCATCTGAACCGATAACTGCGAGATCTTTGTCACCTCCGGGCGTCTGCCTTTATTCCTGTTCTCAACCACGATAAACAGGATACCATATACAATCAGCATCACAGCCACCGGAAATGGCTTGTAGAACAGTTCATCCAGAAGATCGTTGAATAAAAGTCCGACAATCGCTGCCGGAACGGATGCAATCAGTACTTTGATCCACATCTGCCAGGTCAGCATTCTCTGCTTCTTTGTCTTTCTTTTTGAAAATGGATTGAGCTTATGAAAATACAATACGACAACCGCCATGATCGCGCCAAGCTGAATTACCACATTGAACATCTCCATAAATTCATCGCTGACTCCCGGCTTAAGCAGGTCTCCCACCAGGATCAGATGTCCGGTACTGCTGACCGGAAGCCACTCCGTAATTCCCTCTACGATTCCAAGAATAATTACTTTCAGAATATCTAACATTGTATACCCCTTTCTTTAATCCAGTACATATTTCTCAATAAATCTTGCTACCCCTTCTTCATCATTGGATGCGGTAATATAATCAGCTGCTGCCTTCACCTCCGGGACTCCGTTAGCCATTGCCACTCCGGTCCCCACCTTCTCCAGCATCTTCCGATCATTGGTTCCATCTCCGAAAGCCATGATCTCTTCTCCGGGGATCCCCAGGATCTGACCGAGTCTCAAAAGTGCGTTGCCCTTGTCTACATCTTTGGCATTGATCTCTACATTCTGGCTCAGTGCACCCGTAATCTCTATATCCTTGATCTTCTCAAGCTCCTTAAGCGCCTCATCCTTATCTGCAAGCGAAGCAAAGATTCCCTGCACCTTATCTACCGGGCGGTTGGTCTCTACGAATTTGGCATGTACATCCGGTATCGGTCTCCTGGTTGCCACCATATAATCAGCCATAGGGCCCGGCTCTATGTATCGGTGAATATTCTTCAGCATCGTTTCTTCCGAGTATCCAATTCCGTCATAGTAGATTTCCCGAAGCGTATCGTATTTTTCAAATACGGAAAGAATTGCATATGCCTTGTCTACCGGAACCAGATTCTCATAGATCGTCCGGTTCTCCTGCACATCCACGATCCTTCCTCCGTTCGCCGTCACCGCATACCGGATTCCCGGAAAATGCATAATCTCTTCCGGAACACCACTCACCGGCCTTCCGGTTGCCGGAAGCACGATGATTCCCTGTGCTATCGCGCGCTTCAGGACATCCTGTGTATAAGGCGTAAGCTTTTTTTCAGTCGTAAGAAGGGTTCCGTCCAGATCCATTCCTATCATTCGGGTCTTAATCTTCATAGGTAGTCAGTTCCTTTCCATCTTTTGAAAATACAAGAAGCCGCACGCTCACCTTATCACTGCTCTGATCATACGCCATCTGCCCATGCTCCATCATCTTGTCTACAACATCCTGCTTACCTGCCGGTGCAAAAAGTACCGTATCCTTACATGGAACCATGATAATCAGATCATCTTTCAGTTTATCCGCACATACTGTCCAAATATGCTTAAAGCACAATGAACTGGCCTCATGATGTCCGTCGGCCACGATTCCAAATCCTCCATACCAGGTATTGGCAATCACATACTCTACATCCCGTATCAGATTCTCACAGGCAGTATGATAAAGTCCTATTATGTCACACTCGGGTGGAAGCATATTATCTTTTAAAATCTCAAACACGTCTTCCCCTCTCTTTATTACAAATATAATCTTCAGTTCATCCAGAAATGCCATCACCGGAGTATCTTTTTCAGAAAAGCGTTTCCCGTTCAATGCCTGGGAATCTTTTAGCTCTTCTTTCACCCATGGATAGATTTTATCTTTAATTTTATCGAATTGATAATGCTCTTCCTCATATTTCTTCATAGATCTTGTCCCTCGCAAATATATTTTCAATTTCTATTCTAACAAAAATTGCTTTATAAAGCAATTTGTTGTATAATAATTAAACATATGGAATTATGAAAGGATAAAAATATGATTAGCAGGAAAAAGAAACATGTATTACGCTCAGCTCTTGCACTTGCCATCTGTGCTGTAACCATTGCTTCCACTACCACTCGTGTTTATTCGGCACCATCGACGACTACTCTGAAAGACAAGACGTCTGATCTGCAGAATGAGTTAGATGATCTGAACAGTCAGCTGGCTGCTTTAAGCCAGGAACTGGATTCCGCATCCGAACAGGTTGAGGAATTATCTGCAGAAATCGAAAAGTCCAAGCTTGATCTCGCGTCCGCTCAGTTAAATGAGGACCTTCAATATGAATCTATGAAAGATCGTATTCAGTTTATGTATGAAGGCGGCAGCGTTTCACTGATACAGATATTATTCTCATCGGAAAATATGAGCGATTTTCTGAACAAAGCAGAATACGTTACTACGATCAGTGAATATGACCGGTCTATGCTGGACGAATTAAAGGATGCGCGAAAAAGCGTAGAAAAGAAGCAAAATGAACTGACAGAAAAGCAGGGAGAACTTACGGAGCTTGAAGCAAACCTCACCGCAAAGCAGGAGGAACTGAATTCCAAGATCTCCTCCACTTCTTCGGAGCTTGCCGATTATCAGGCACAGCTGGAACGCGCGAAAGCTGCGGAAGAAGCACTGAAGAATGCACAGAATAACTCCTCTCCGGGACCTGTCACTCCGTCCAACGGAAATAATACGAACAACGGCTCTCAGAATCAGCCTTCTGTTCCCGCTTCCACCACGGATGTAGCTCTGTTAGCAGCCATTCTTCAATGTGAAGCCGGCGGTTACGATGGAATGCTGGCAGTCGCAACCGTAATCATGAACCGACTTGCCAGTCCACTGTATCCAAACACACTGCAGGGCGTCATCTATCAGTCCGGCCAGTTTGCACCTACATGGAACGGTTCACTGAACAGAGTACTTGCCAGTGGCGCATCTGCTACTGCATACACGGTAGCTCAGGATGCCCTTAACGGCGCCAGACATTCAGCAGTCATCAACTGCTACCAGTTCCGATCCGCATCTACCGGGGTATCCGGAATCAATATTGCGGGCAATGTATTCTTCTAAACAACTGAAAATATGCAGTAAAAAACAGGACTGTCGAAATGAATTCCGACAGTCCTTATTTTTTACTGGTAATCCATAACATCAATCCATTTCAAAAGAAAGTCTTTTTCCAGTTCATTCTCCTTCTCCAGCTGAGATGCTGCCACGATCGGAAGCCACTGCTGCACATACTGTTTTGCCGTATCACTCTTCTTACAGAACAACTTCAGATACAAGTCTGCTGTTTCCTGATCTTTCAATGCAAAAAGCAGATAAGTCATCGCTGCATCCGCACTTGCATTTCCCTGTGTTGCATGTGCCCAGTCCACTACCGTCATCTTACCATTCTTTCCTACGATCACATTACTCGGATTAAAATCACCATGACATAGTTTGTCATGTTTCGGCATACTTTCCAGGCGTGTCAGAAGTTCATATCTCTGTGTAGCGTCCAGAGCCTTCAGCTGATTAATCTGTTTTGCAAGCTTATCCTTCAGTTTCATCAGCATCGGAGCCTTCTTTTCGTGTACTTTCAACTGCAGATCCACGAAATCTGACATATACTTTTCCAGATTGTCATGGTCTACCTTCATCATTTCTTCCAGTGTCTTTCCGTCCTTATATTCAATCACCAGCGCCCACTTTCCGTCAATCTGAGTCACTTCTTTTAACTTCGGTATCTCAAGTCCTGTTTCTTCCACTCGCACTGTGTTCAGCGCTTCATTGAAAACTGCTGATTTCGGATGCGTCTTTTCAAATACTTTCACGATACCTTCTTCTGTTTTGTAAACTTCTTTATAAGGACGTTTTACAATTACCTTGGCATTTTCCGTTTTCATAGATATCCCTCCTGACTGTATTTCGTTCGTTCAATTGTCGTTATCTGCATTATACACCTGCTATATACATTTGAAAATACATTATTGATATTTTTTTAACTTATTTTTATCTCATATTTTTATCGTTATTTTATTAACAACATATTGTAATATAATAGAGAACCGGTGCATGCCCTCATCAGCATCGGTTCTCCATCTCAAAATTGAACATTATTTCATAAGCATATACAATGCCTGTGCATAGATCTTCGCCGTCTCAACCAGACGATCCACTGCAATATACTCATCCGCTTCATGTGCAAGCTCCGGCTCGCCCGGAAATACCGGTCCAAAAGAAGCAAAGTTTTCCACATCCCGGCAATAGGTTCCGCCGCCAATCACAATTGGTTCTTCCTGCATTCCTGTCATCTCATTGAACACATTTAAAAGGATCTGTACAAGTTCTGCCTCTTTCGGAATATAGAGTGGAGGTCTCTTCTGCCAGTATTCCGCTTTTAATTCATATTTCCTGCAATTTAATTCAATCGTCTTCCAGATCATATTGAGATCTACATGGACCGGGCAACGTACATCTACCTTCAGATCGCACTGCCTATCCTCCAGTTTTAAAATTCCCAGATTCATACTTAATTTTCCGGACAGTTGATCTTCACAGGCAATTCCCATGTTTCTGCCTTCCCATCCATCTGCAAATAACGCATGCAGTGCTTCAAAGAATTGTGCTTCTTCTTCCGGCAAAGATACATCTCTTAAGAACTCTACCATAGGTAAGATTGCATTTTTCCCAAGCCATGGCTGCATGGCATGGGCGCTCACGCCGCGGAAGTTAAGACTCAGACAATCATCTTCCATCGTACAGTTTTCCATCTCACCGGTTTCGAGAAATCTCTTCTGAACCGCATCCAGTTCATCTTTCGGACCACTCAGATGTACATTGGCACAATTGGGAACCGCATTTACTACAGTTCCACAATTCAGACTTTTCACATGCAGGCACCCTGTATCAGCCTCTTTCCACTCTGTCTGAATCCGGAACCGGAGTATTCCCTTCTCCGCATGGATGACGGAGAATGATCCATCCGGAGAGAAGCCCATATCCGGGCTTTTCTCTTTGGTCAGATAATACTTAATGCATCTGTGTCCGGTTTCTTCATCACATCCGATGATGTGATTCACATGATTGGAAACCGGAAGTCCACTTTCTTTTACAGCTTTCATCGCATAGAGCGCCGCTACCATCGGTCCCTTGTCATCCAGGCTTCCTCTTCCATACAGTTTTCCATCTTCAATCACCGGGTCAAATGGGTGACGGCTCCACCCGTTTCCGGGCGGAACCACGTCAATATGAGAAAGAATTCCGATTTCTTTTCCTTCCGTTCCATATCGGACAGAACCTGCATAGCCATCATATTCCCTGGTTTCAAATCCCATATCTGCAGATAACCGGAGCACGGTTTTTAATGCAGTCTGAATACTCTCTCCAAACGGCGCTCCCTCTCTTCCTGTATCTGCATCAATCACACTAGGAATCCGAATCAGTTCCTGTACAGATTGCAGCATCTCCTCTTTATAGCTGTCTATCAACGAATCTAATACTATTTCCATCTTTTACTCCCATTACTCTGTTGGTTTCTTCACCAGTTTGAACGTATTGGTAAAGAATGAGAAGAGTGCAGAACCGGCGATCAGTCCGGCTGACAATACGTTCAGGTTCTTCGTTCCTTCTTCACCGAACTTCTTCTCAATGATAAAGCGAACAGCCAGGAAGATGAGTCCTGCAACACCTGCTTTCGGATTCATGATCAGAAGTCCTGCTGCAAACATGATACCAATCTGTCGTTTCAGTCCGCTGATCAGCTGAATCACACCACCAAGGCAGGCAAAGATCAGGATATAACGCAATACAACGGCATCTACACCTGCTTCAATTGTAGATTTATACACTGCTGCCACCGGCGGAATTCTTCCTGCCATGAAGTAAGATTTATAGAAGATAAATACTGCAACGATTGCTACTGCTGCGCCCACGAGCTCTGCGAAGTACTGCTGCTTTCTTCCTTCTACTTCAAACTTCTGATTCTTTCCTTTTCCTCTTAAGATCCATCCGGTCTTCAGGTCATAACCCATGTCGGCAAATGCAGGACCTGTACATGCCGCATAACCAGCCAGGAATGCAAGTGCTTCCGGCGGGAATCCAATAAACATACCGAGTACAAGGAAGATAATTACAGTTGCCATTGCCGGGAAATAACCGGAATGCATAGCCGAGATACCTACAAGGATCTCAGAAACCAGTGCTGCAATCATTGCATATACTACCCAGATTACCAGCTTCACCGGACTCATCTCGGCTACCAGTCCACCGATCACTGCCATAACGATCGCACCGATGATATAGAGAACCATACCCTTTGTCAGAGCCTTTGACATATCTTCTGCAGATCTGGAATATACATAGACTTCTTTTTCTTCTGTTGTTTCTTTTGCTTCCTCTTTCTTCTTCGCTTCACTCTTTTCTTTGTACTTTTTGCGAATCAGAATTGCGGACTGGATCAGAGCGATCATACCTGCTCCAACCATGACACCCTGTGGTACGTAATAAGTACCAAGCGTATATCCAAACCAGCTTTCCCAGTAACCATTGCAGATCAGACCGATACAGAATGCAGTCAGTGCAACAATATTACCCAGACCACACACACCGATAATATCCATCGGAAGTCCAACCCATGTTCCGGCAATACCTGCCACAATACCGGTTACCAGAAGCACTGCCTTTTTACCAAGTTCCGCTGCCGCAAGAATCGTCTCTGCAGTCGCGATACCGATCGGCCATGCCTCATTAGCCCCCATAAGTGGTGTATCAAACATCCAGTACATCATAGTAATATCAATCAGAAATGCAATGACACCTCCGACCAGAATACCAGTACACATCTCCGGACGATCAAATACCCAGATTACAGATACACATACCATCAGCACATTTCCTGCTCCGAATGTCGCACAGGAAATTGCAGTTTCAATGATATTCTGTGTATGGATATTCTTAAACTTTTTGGTGAATCCCAGCGGGATCATACCGATGATAACCGCAATCAGCGCACCGATGATCGATGAGTTTGTACTGAGTCCGAATCTTACGATCAGCTCCATACCGATGATCGCACCAAGTATAGATGTCAGTAAGATTACGACAATAATTGCAGGGTTAAATGTTTTTGGATGTTCCTGGGAACAATAATACTCTATCAGTTCTTCATCACTATTAAATTTCTTTTTTTCTTCTGCCATATACCCTTCTCCTTTAGAAATCCGGATCAATATCCGGCTACGCCAAGTTCCTTACATATCTTTCTTACCTCCGGATGCATATATACACCATCTTCTTCAAATATCTCTCCGTCCAGAATGATCGTTGGTTTTAATATGGTGCCGTCTGTATGACTTGGTGCATCCCACTTTTCAGCCAGAATAGATGCACCCTGACTTCCAATACCGAATTCAATGCCTCCAAATACCCTTTCATCTTCAACGATTCTTCCGGTCGGTGACATAACTCCCGGATTAAATCCAAGAGAATAATGTGCAACTCTGTAGGATGCCGGGTGATTATATCCCGCCAGCCAGTCACGGAAGATATCTGCATCTCTGTCTCCTTCAACTTTCGTAACAACACCGTTCTCTACCGTCAGCTTCACAGGAGATTTTAACAGTCCGATCTCTGCCGGCGGCCACAGTGCACCGTCAAACACCAGTGTTCCATTGATGGTAGACTCCATGCAGTTCCAGCTGATCTGTCCGCACATCATATTGGACTGTCCCTTTTCAATCGCTCTTCTTCCGGAATGGCGAACCTTTCTTCCCTGCATCTCTCCATACAGATTCGTTCCATTTTTGCTGAGAATCTGTACTGTATTTGCCTTTTCTATGATTGCTTTCATGGTCTCGCCCATCTTGATGACCAGATCGTAGTCTACATTGGTGATGCATCTTACGATCATGTCAACATCCATACCTGTCAAGCAGGTGTAACGACAGCCACAGGATAAGGCTTTCTGCCAGGAAAGACAATGCTGTACATTTTTATCGGCAAGTTCAATCCAGACATCCGCTTCACAGGCTGCTGCCTGCAGCGTCTTCGGTGGATCGATACAGGTCTCTTTTGCTGTCGGATATTCGACCAGAACCGGAACCGCATCGATCGCGTGTGCTGCCGCTGCGATTGCATTGGCAACTCTCATATCTGACGAGGTATCTGCTGTGATCATTACCGTTTCACCCGGTTTTGCAAGCATTACATCGCCAACCAGCTTCATCGCTCCTTTGTACAGTTCATATTTCAGATATCCGTCTAACGGTTCAAACCCCAAACGAAGTTCCATGTTCGCACCTCCTAATATCCTGCCACTTTCATTCTGCGGCAAAGCTCTCTTGCCTTCTCATCAAGATAAATACCATTTTCTTCAAATACAACATCATCAAATATAAGTGTCGGTTTCAGGATCGTTCCGTCTGTGTGGCTCGGTGCATCCCACTTTTCTCCCATGATTGCCGCACCCTGGCTTCCGATTCCAAATTCGATACCGCCAAATACTCTTTCGTCTTCTACAATTCTTCCGGTCGGTGCTGTAACTCCCGGATTAAATCCAAGAGAATAATGTGCCAGACGATAACATGCCGGATCATTGTAGGATTCGATCCATGCTTTCATTCTTGCCGCATCTCTGCCGCCTTCGATATTGGTAACAACACCATTTTCAAGAGTCAGTTTGATCGGATCCTGCAGGATACAGATATCTGCCGGTGGCCACAGGGCTCCGTCCAGTACCAGTGTTCCATTGATCGTAGACTCCAGAGGACACCAGCTGATCTGTCCGCCCAACATAAACGGATATCCTTTGATCGTTCCTCTCTGTCCGGAATGACGTACCTTTCTTCCGCTCTGACGAGCAACCAGATTCGTTCCGTTTGCACTCTTAACTTCAATTTTGTCTACTTTTTCGATGGTTGCTTTCAGATACTCGCCAAATTCGATCATGGCATCATACTCTACATTTGCAACACATCTGGTCAGCATATCAACATCCATACCGGTCAGGCACATATATCTTACACCGTTCTTGATAGCGGCCTGCCATGACAACGTATGCTGAACTGTCTGGTACGCACATTCAAACCATACATCTGCCTCCATTGCAGCGGCCTGAATCGGTTTCGGTGGATCCAGCAGAGATACCGGAGCAGTCGGATACGTAATGCACACCGGAATTGCATCCAATGCATATGCTGCAGCCGAAAATGCTTCCATGATACGACGGTCGCTGGAGGTATCACCGGTAACAAGTACATTCTCACCCGGTTTTACAAGCATGACATCTCTTAATAATACCATTGCCCCTTTCCATGTCTCATAAGACAAATACTCATTACGCGGTTCAAATCCCAACCTCAGTTCCATAGTTCCTTCCTCCTTTTTTCATGCAAACTGATCATTTCATTCTAAAAAAGAAAATGACGAAGCTGCAAAAAGCAACCTCGCCTTCAATTTTCAGAATTGCACATACGTT
>JAEDLC010000163.1 GCA_016295505.1 Dorea sp. | reverse complement strand
GGTGTGGCTGAAGGGACAGGAGATCATTGGACTTTCGGAGGATGAGAAAGCATATATGCGTCTGCACAGAATGGGATTTGTGTTCCAGCAGATGAATATGATGGTCAACCTGAATCTGATGGATAATATTCTGCTTCCGGCAATTCAGGCCAATAGAGAAAAAAGGAAAGACAAAAGATCACGGGCGGAACTTGTGAATGAAGCAAAGAATCTGATGGAGAAACTGTCGGTTGCGGAACTGGCCGGGCGTCGAATTACGGAAGTGTCAGGCGGTCAGCTTCAGAGGGCCTGCATCTGCCGAAGCCTGATGAATCATCCACAGATTCTGTTTGCGGATGAGCCGACAGGAGCTTTGAATCAATCAGCAGCTTCGGAAGTCATGGATGAACTGGTAAAGCTGAATCAGGAGGGAATGACAATTCTTATGGTGACGCATGACAGTAAGGTGGCCAGCCGGTGTGACCGTATCTTATATCTTCTGGACGGAGAGATCTGCGGGGAACTCCGGCTGGAAAGTACAGAATGTGAAGATGAGAAGACGCGGGAAGAAAAAGTTACCCGGTGGCTTCGAAAAATGGGATGGTAAAGGAACTGTTGCGACAGTTCCTTTTCGTCTATAAAAATGACACATTCGGCTACATTCTGTGCCTATCATCTTTTTACAGGATTTTGTAGAATAGCAGCATAAGGAAAGTACATTTACAAAAAAGTTATAAAGGTAAAAGCAAAGTGAGGAGGACATAATATCATGAAAAGAATCAACAGTGTTTTATGGGGAGTTGTACTGATTGCAGTAGGTGCGGTGCTGGCACTGAATGCAATGGGAATTGCAAGCATTAACATATTTTTTGATGGCTGGTGGACGTTATTCATCATCGTTCCATGCTTTATCGGGTTATTTAGTCAAACGGACAAAACGGGAAATCTGATTGGTCTTTTGATCGGCGTGTTATTGTTTCTGGCATGCCGGAATATTTTTGCCTTTGATATCCTGTGGAAGCTGATTGTTCCGATTATCATTGTGGGAATCGGACTTAAGATGCTTTTCAAGGGAATTACAGGAAATGAAAGCACAGAGATCCTGAATACGATGAAGCAAAACGGGGAAGAGATGAAGACGGGATTTGCCGCTTTCTCAGGACAGACTCTGAATTATGATCAGGAAGTGTTTACCGGTGCGGAGCTTACTGCAGTATTCGGCGGTATCAAATGTGATCTGAGAAATGCAATCATTGAACGTGATGCGGTGATCAATACCAGCAGTATCTTCGGCGGAATTGACATTCTGGTTCCGGATACGGTAAATGTCAAGGTGAATTCCAATTCTATTTTTGGAGGCGTTGACATGAAAAAACATCAGAATTCAAAGGATAATGAGCATACCATATACATAAACAGTACCTGTATGTTCGGAGGAGTGGATGTAAAATGACAACAGGACAGAAAATTATAAAATATTGTGCAATGGCGTTCGCGCTGTTTTTAATCTTAAATATCCTGAATGGAATTTGCAGCGCAGTGTTCTGCGTGGCAGGACTAACCGGCAAAAATAATTCAGAATATATGAAAAAAGGTGCAAAAGAATATGTGATAGAAGAAGATGTTACTGAGTTGAAGATTGATCTCAGTGTTGCAGAACTGGAGATAAAAACAGGGGATGAGCTGAAAGTCGAAACAAATCACAGATATATCCAGTGCAGGGTAGATGACGGATGTCTTGTGATTCAGGAAAAACGTCCGTTTCTGGGGATGAACGCAAAGGGAATGAATGTGTGTCTGACGATACCGGAATCAATGGTATGGGAATCTATCGATATGGATGCCGGAATCGGAGACGTTACAATTGAAGACGTAAGTCTGAATAATGCAGATATTGATATTGGCATCGGAGAACTGGATCTGACGGGAGAGTTGACCGGAGAGTGTAATATCGATTATGGAATCGGTGAGACAAACCTTGTTCTTTACGGAAGTGCGGATGATTATCAGATCGAGCTGGACAAGGGAATCGGAGAAGCGACACTCGACAATATGAAGATGGGTGACGATTCCATATATGGAAGCGGGAAGAACCATATCTCTGTAGATGGAGGAATTGGTGAATTGAATATTTCTTTTTATCGGTAATAAAATCCGGTATAATAGTGTTATAGATTATAGTAAGGATAAGGTTTTACAATGGATTTACAGAGATTAACAATCGGACAGATGGCACAACTGAATCATATCTCCGAGCAGACACTGCGTCTGTATGACAGGGAGGGCCTTTTGAAAGCACAGAGTGTTGACCCGGAAAGTGGATATCGCTATTATCATATTCTGCAGTCTGCGCGTATTGACCTGATACAGAATATGAAGATGTACGGACTTACGCTGAAACAGATCAAAAACCTGCTGGAAAGCGAAGATGCGGGAAAGATACGAGAGAAACTGGAGGCACAGAGTGCGGATATTGAGAAACGTCTGCAGCAGCTGTCGGGAGTAAGAAGTACATTGAACCGTGTACTGGATAATTATAAACGATATGAAGCTCTGCCGAAGAACGGACAGATATTTTTGGAATATCAGCCACAAAGGAAGATCTACTGCTGCAGCTGTGAGCAGGATTTTTTTGAACAGGATGAAACCGGCTATGAATATATGCTGAGACAATTGAAACAGCATCTGGTTAATCATGAGATTCCGCTGTCTCTGTTCTGTAATATCGGAACGATCATTCGCAGGGATAACCTGGAACAAGAGAGGCTGTCTTCGAATGAAGTATTTCTGTTCGTAGATGATGAAGATGAGATTGGTGACTGTGAGACCGTTCCGGCAGCTACGTATGTCTGCATGTGTTTTGGTGATTTTAACAAAGAAGAGGAAAATGCAGAAAAACTGCTGGACTATATCAAAGATATGGAGTATCACATCGCAGGGGATTATCTGTGTGAAGCGATTATAGATTTTCCGGTGCTAGAACATGGAAAACGGCATATTTTCAGTAAGATTCAGATTCCGGTCACATTTGAAAAAATATAAAAAACTGGTTGACTTTATACATACAATAACCATTATGATAAAAATATAACAAAGGAACGGTTGATCAAAAACAGAAATTATCAGGAGGT
>JAEDLC010000038.1 GCA_016295505.1 Dorea sp. | reverse complement strand
GTGCCGGTAGGAATCTATGGAGGAGAACTGGTCATCGACTTTTCAGAGCGGTGAAATGTAAAGAGCAGGAGGGATGATGATGTATGATGTGATTATTATCGGAGCCGGCGTGACGGGGGCAGCAGTGGCAAGAGAATTATCCCGTTATCAGGCAGATATCTGTGTTCTGGAACGAGCGGAGGATGTCTGCTGTGGAACTTCCAAAGCAAACAGTGGCATTGTCCATGCCGGATACGATGCGAAACCGGGAACGATGAAGGCAAAGATGAATCTTCTGGGAAATGCATTAATGGGACCTCTTGCAGAGGAACTGGATTTTCCGTTTATGCGAAAGGGATCGCTGGTCGTCTGTACGCGGGAAGAAGAGATGCCGAAGCTTCAGGAATTATATGACCGGGGAATTGTGAATGGTGTGCCGGATATGCAGATGTTGTCCGGGAAAGAGGCTCTTGCGTTGGAGCCGAATCTTTCAGAAGAAGTGTGTGGGGCGTTGTATGCACCGACAGCCGGACTCGTGTGTCCATTTTCGATGAATATTGCGCTTGCGGAAAATGCAGACAGGAATGGAGTTCAATTCTTTTTTGATACAGAGGTGACAGGAATCCGTAAGGGAACGAATGAAGGAAGTGGCGGATATACGATTCAGACAGGTGCCGGAGAATATCAGACCAGGTGTGTGGTGAATGCAGCGGGAGTCTATGCGGATGTGCTTCATAACATGGTCAGTGAAAAGAAGCTGTCGATCACACCGAGAAAGGGAGAATACTGCCTGCTGGATAAAAGTGCAGAAGGTCATGTGTCAAGAACGATATTCTCGCTTCCGGGCAGGTATGGAAAGGGAGTACTGGTTACGCCCACGATACACGGGAATCTTCTGGTAGGTCCAACATCAGTGGATGTGGATGACAAAGAAGGAGTGGATACGACGGGAGAAGGGATTGCGGATCTTTCTGAGAAGGCCGGAAGAAATGTGCGTGATCTTCCGATGCGGGAGGTGATCACTTCCTTTGCAGGGCTGCGTGCACATGAAGCAGGCGGGGATTTTATACTGGAAGAGGCTTCGGATGCCCCGGGATTTTTCGACTGTGCAGGAATTGAATCCCCGGGACTTACCAGTGCACCGGCAATCGGTGTCCATATGGCACAGCTTGTAAAAGAGAAGCTGGGATTAAAGGAGAATCCGGAATTTGATGGCAGAAGAAAGGGGATTCTGAGTCCGGGAACATTGTCGCAGAAGGAATGGAATGCGCTGATTCAGAGAGAGCCTGCATATGGAACGATTATCTGTCGCTGTGAGATGATCACGGAAGGGGAGATTCTGGATGCGATTCACAGGCCGATTGGTGCAAAGTCTCTGGATGGGATAAAGAGAAGAACCAGAGCAGGTATGGGAAGATGTCAGTCCGGTTTTTGTATGCCAAGAGTCATGGAAATACTTGCAAGAGAGCTTCATGTAGATCAGGAAAAGCTTACGAAATCCGGAGGGACTTCCAGGGTACTTACTGGTGACACTTGGCAGTATGAGGCAGAACATAGGGAGCCGGAAGAAGCAAAAGAGGACAAGGAGGCGGGAAGATGAAAGCATATGAGGTTGTTGTGATCGGAGGCGGTCCCGCCGGACTTGCAGCTGCGGCAGCGGCCAGAAAAAGTGGGATTCGTGACGTTCTCATTCTGGAGAGGGACAGGGAGCTGGGCGGTATTCTGAACCAGTGTATTCATAATGGGTTTGGTCTGCACACATTTAAAGAAGAGCTGACAGGACCAGAGTATGCAGAACGGTTTATCCGTCAGGTGGAAGAACTGAAGATAGAGTATAAATTAAATACGATGGTCATGCATATTCAAAGAGATAAAAGGATCATTGCCATGAATCGTCAGGATGGATTGTTTGAGATCCAGGCACAAGCTGTAATCCTCGCGATGGGATGCAGAGAGCGCCCCAGAGGGGCACTGAATATTCCGGGATATCGTCCGGCAGGTATTTTTTCGGCAGGAACAGCGCAGCGGCTGGTCAATATGGAAGGCTATATGCCGGGACGGGAGGTTGTGATTCTGGGATCCGGGGATATCGGTCTGATCATGGCGAGACGAATGACGCTTGAAGGAGCAAAAGTGAAAGTGGTGGCAGAGTTGATGCCGTATTCCGGAGGATTAAAGAGAAATATTGTTCAGTGCCTGGAGGATTATGGGATTCCGCTGAAGCTGAGTCATACGGTTGTGGATATCAGGGGAAAAGAGAGGGTGGAAGGAGTAACACTTGCCCGTGTGGATGAAAAGGGAAAACCGATTCCGGGAACAGAAGAATATATTTCCTGTGATACGCTTCTTCTGTCTGTGGGATTGATTCCGGAAAATGAGCTGTCTGCAGAAAGTGGAGTGCAGCTGGACCGGGTGACAAGGGGGCCTGTGGTTGATGACAGCC
Source organism: Dorea sp. (assembly GCA_016295505.1). Lineage (GTDB taxonomy): Bacteria > Bacillota > Clostridia > Lachnospirales > Lachnospiraceae > Dorea_A. The sequence continues at coordinate 12,657 of JAEDLC010000038.1, read as the reverse complement.
TGCAGACCAGTATTCCCGGAATCTTTGCCTGTGGAAATGTGCTGCATGTACATGATTTGGTGGATTTTGTATCGGAAGAGGCAGAGCGTGCAGGAGTGTGTGCAGCGACATATGTGAAACGGGAACACATCGGTACAGAAGGCAGAATGATCCGGATCGTTCCGGCGGCGGGCGTCCGTTATACGGTTCCGCAGATGCTTCATCCAGATACAATGGCGGATCAGGTTATTGTACGTTTTCGTGTGGGAAAACCTTACCGGAATTGCAGAATCAGGGTTGCTATCAACGGAGACCCCATACTCTGTAAAAAACGTCCCGTTATGGCTCCGGGAGAGATGGAAAGCATCGTTCTGGAGAAAAAGATAGTGGAAGAATATCCGGGTGTACAGGAGATTACAATCCGGATAGAGGAGGCGTAAGAAGATGACAGTACAGGAACTGATCTGCATCGGCTGTCCGATGGGGTGTCAGCTGAAAATAGAGATGGAAGCAGGAGAAGTGATTCGTGTTTCCGGAAATACGTGTAACAGAGGGGATGCATATGCAAGGAAGGAGGTTACGAATCCGACCCGGATCATAACTACAACTGTGAGAGTACATCATGGAACACAGGCGGTTGTGTCTGTGAAAACAGAAAGCGGCATTCCAAAAGACCGGATATGGGATTGTATGGAGGAGATAAAAAAGGTAACAGTGGAAGCTCCGGTAAAGATTGGGGATGTAGTTGCCACAAATATTGCGGGCACCGGAATTGATATGGTTGCGACAAAAAATGTATCTGTGTTATAATCTCTTTGATAAAATAAAGCGAAAGAGCAAGGAGAGGTTATATTTATGGGAAAAATAAGAATTGGAATTGTTGGATATGGAAATATAGGACGCGGCGTGGAGAAAGCCATTGCCCGCAATGAAGATATGGAACTGGCAGCAGTATTTACCAGAAGGGATCCTGCATCTGTTGCGATCGCTACGGATGGAGTACCGGTAAAGCATTTTGATGAGATGGCAGCCATGAAAGATGAGATCGATGTCATGGTATTGTGCGGTGGATCTGCAACAGACCTTCCGGTTATGGGGCCGAAGATTGCTGCGAATTTCAATACGATTGACAGTTTTGATACACATGCGAAGATTCCGGAGTATTTTGCTGATATGGATCAGGCAGCAGGAAACGGCGGCAATGTCAGCATTATCTCTGTGGGCTGGGATCCGGGAATGTTTTCACTGAATCGTCTGTATGCAGAGTCGATCCTGGTACAGGGAAGTACTTATACATTCTGGGGCAAGGGTGTCAGTCAGGGACATTCGGATGCAATTCGCCGTGTGGATGGCGTGAAGAACGGAATTCAGTATACGGTACCGATCGAGGAAGCAGTTGATCGTGTAAGAAGCGGAAGTGAACCGACACTTACCACAAGAGAGAAGCATCTGCGTGAATGCTATGTGGTACCGGAGGAAGGTGCGGATCTTCAGGCAATTGAGGAAGCAATCAAGACGATGCCGAATTATTTCGATGAGTATGATACAACGGTAACATTTATTACAGAAGAAGAGCTGAAGGAAAAGCACAGCAAGATGCCGCACGGAGGATTCGTAATTCGAAGCGGAGAGACAGGAACGGATGGAAATAAGCATGTCATTGAGTATTCTCTGAAGCTGGATTCTAATCCGGAGTTTACGGCCAGTGTACTGATCTGCTATGCGAGAGCTGCTTACAAGCTGTCTAAAGCAGGAGAGAGCGGAGCAAGAAGTGTCTTTGATATTGCGCCGGCAATGTTGTCAATGAAGACACCGGAACAGCTGAGAAAAGAGATGTTATAAAGATGATTTTTGATACACATGCACATTATGACAGTGAACAATTTAATGAGGATCGCGAAGAGCTGCTGTGTTCGATGGAAGAACAGGGAGTGGGAACCATTGTAAATGTGTGTGCCTCCTATGCTTCCTGTGAACGGGTGACCAATATGGTACAGAAGTATCCGTTCATGTATGCAGCTGTCGGGATACATCCGGATCATGTGGGCAGTCTGAATGAAGAGACATTTGCAAAGATGAAAGAACTCTTTTCCCGTGATAAGGTGATTGCGGTGGGAGAGATTGGTCTTGATTATTATTGGGATAATGAGTCTCATGACCTGCAGAAGAAATGGTTCATCCGTCAGCTGGAGCTTGCAAGAGAGCTGGATCTCCCGGTTCTGATTCACAGCCGGGATGCCGCAGCGGATACGATGGAGATTATGAAAGCGCATGCAGAGGGACTGAATGGAGTGATCCACTGCTATTCGTATTCCAGGGAAATGGCACAGGAATATGTAAAGATGGGGTTCTACATCGGCGTTGGCGGTGTGGTGACATTTAAAAATGGCCGGAAGTTGAAAGAGACGGTTGCAGAGATTCCATTGGAATCTATCGTTCTGGAGACGGACTGTCCGTATCTTGCACCGGAACCATACCGGGGAAAGCGCAATCATTCTGCGTATATCCGGTATGTGGCAGAAACAATTGCCGAAATCAAGGGTGTCACATATGAGGAAGTGGTGGCGCAGACCGAAGAAAATGCGAGAAAGATGTATCGTCTATGAAAAAGGTGAAGATTGCAAGTATTCAGATGAATGTCAGTGAAGATAAGGAAGCGAATCTGCTGCATCTGGAAGAGCTGATGAAAAGCAGAGAAGTAGAAGAAGCAGACCTTGCAGTTGTTCCGGAGATGTTCAATTGTCCGTATGTCACAACCAGTTTCCCGGTGTATGCAGAAAAAGAAGGCGGGATATCCTGGGAAAGATGTGCGTCTCTTGCGGCCAGGCACAGGATCTATCTGTCAGCAGGGAGCATGCCGGAAGTAGATGAAGAAGGACATGTCTATAATACGGCATATGTCTTTGATCGTACCGGACAGCAGATTGCAAAACATCGGAAAATGCATCTTTTTGATATCGATGTGGAAGGACAGTATTTTAAAGAATCAGATACATTGTCACCCGGAAACCAGGTGACGGTATTCGAGACAGAATTCTGTAAAATGGGTATATGCATCTGTTATGATTTCCGTTTTCCGGAACTGTCACGGCTGATGGTGGAGCAGGGGGCGAAGATCATACTGGTGCCGGGAGCATTTAATATGACAACAGGTCCGGCACACTGGGAACTGCTGTTTCGTCAGAGGGCAGTTGATAATCAGGTATACGCAGTCGGCACCGCTCCGGCACGGGATGAACGGGCAAGTTATCACTCTTGGGGACATTCGATCGTTACAGATCCATGGGGAAACGTTGTAACGCAGATGGATGAAAAAGAACACGTAGTACTCACAGAGATAGACCTGGATAAAGTAGAAAAAATCCGTGAACAGCTGCCGCTTTTGAAGCAACTGAGGCGAGATGTATATGAGTGGAAAACACTTTCGTAAAGTAAAAAAGGGACGGAGGATTTTTAAAAATTCCCCGTCCCTTTTTTAACGTTCACACTTTCTTAATTCTTATTTTATTTTTTTTGTATATCATAATATCAGGAATTATTGTATAATGTAGAGAAATATACACATAAGCAGGGAGTGGGCGTATGGGTACACCAACATTGGGAAATCCGCAGAATACAATTGCAGTTTTGCAGAAGTATAATTTTTCATTTCAGAAGAAGTTCGGGCAGAATTTTTTGATTGATACGCATGTATTGGATAAGATTATCCGTGCTGCAGGAATTACAAAGGATGATATGGTACTGGAAATCGGACCGGGAATCGGAACGATGACACAGTATCTTGCTGAGGCAGCAGGCAAGGTGACTGCTGTTGAGATTGATAAAAATCTGATTCCGATCCTTGAGGACACTCTGAGTGAATATGATAATGTAACGATTATTAATGAAGACGTACTGAAGCTGGATATTCGAAGACTCGCAGATGATGAAAATCAGGGACGCCCGATTAAAGTGGTGGCGAATCTTCCATACTATATTACAACACCGATTATCATGGGACTTTTTGAGAATCATGTACCAATGGAGAGTATCACGGTTATGGTACAGAAAGAAGTTGCCGACCGGATGCAGACAGGTCCGGGCAGTAAAGATTATGGGGCACTGTCTCTGGCTGTACAGTATTATGCCGAACCCTATATTGTGGCAAATGTACCGCCGAATTGTTTTATGCCAAGACCCCGTGTGGGCTCGGCGGTCATCCGGCTTACCTGTCATAAGCAGCCGCCGGTGGAGGTAAAAGATGAGAAACTGATGTTTGACATTATCAGGGCATCTTTTAATCAGAGAAGAAAGACTCTGGCAAATGGTCTGAAAAATTCTGATAAATTAAAATATTCCCGAGAGGAGATCGAAGAAGCGATTCAATCACTCGGAAAGGGAGCAAGTGTCCGTGGTGAGGCACTTACGCTGGAAGAATTTGCAGCTTTGAGCAACCGCTTATGCGGGCTTTCATAGCTGTGATATATCCGGGAATGATACAATATGAGGGATTGTGAATTTCCGGATCCATATAATCTGAAAGGGATGAAGAGGTCAGGAGCAATGATATGTAGATAATATAAGAACAGAAAGGATGATGACGATGGTGAAGAAAGGTGAGCAGGCATTATTTGAGGTGACACCGGAGATTGAACATTTTGCACAGCTGTGTGAAAGTAACAATGCAATTGATAAGGATCTGTATACCAGATATGATGTAAAAAGAGGTCTTAGAGATTTAAATGGAAAGGGTGTTCTTGCAGGTCTTACCAATATCTCGGATGTGTGTGCCAAAAAGATTGTAAATGGAAAAGAAGTGCCATGCGCAGGAAATCTTTACTACCGTGGATATAACATCAAAGATCTGGTAAAGGGATTTTTGAAAGATAAGCATTATGGATTTGAAGAAATTGCATATTTGCTGTTGTTTGGAGAACTTCCGAATGCAAAAGAGCTGCAGATGTTTCATGATACTCTTGTGGAGAGAAGAACGCTTCCGCCGACTTTTGTAAGGGATGTAATTATGAAGGCTCCGAGCAAAGATATGATGAACAGTCTTTCCAGATCGATTCTGAGTCTGTATACTTATGATGCAAAGGCAGATGATACTTCTATTCCGAATGTACTGCGCCAGTGCCTGAATCTGATCAGTCAGTTCCCGATGCTGATGGTATATGGATACCATGCTTATAACTATCGAATGGGAGAGGATCTCTATATCTACGCACCGTCACCGGAATTGTCTACAGCAGAAAATATTCTTATGATGTTAAGAGAGAATAAGAAATATACGAAGCTGGAAGCAAAGATTCTGGATATGGCGCTTGTGCTCCATATGGATCATGGCGGTGGAAATAATTCAACGTTTACAACACATGTGGTTACATCTTCAGGAACGGATACGTATTCAGCGATTGTCGCAGCCATGTCATCATTAAAGGGACCAAAGCATGGTGGAGCCAACATTAAAGTAACGCAGATGTTTGACGATATGATGGAAAATGTAAAAGACTGGGAGGACGATGATGAAGTCCGCCAGTATCTGTATGACCTTCTGGACAAGAAAGCATTTGACCAGAAAGGACTGATCTATGGCATGGGACATGCTATTTATTCCATATCAGATCCAAGAGCAGATATTTTCAAGGGATTTGTGAAACAGCTGGCGAAAGAAAAGAAGTGCGAAAAGGTGTATGCTCTTTATGAGAAAGTGGAACGCATGGCTCCGGAAGTGATTGCCGAAAAACGCAAGATCTATAAAGGGGTAAATGCAAACGTTGATTTCTACAGCGGACTGGTATATCGGATGCTGGATCTGCCGCCGGCATTGTATACGCCGATTTTTGCCGCTGCCCGCATTGTCGGATGGAGCGCGCACAGACTGGAAGAGCTTAAGAATGTTGATAAGATTATTCGTCCGGCTTATAAGTCACTGGCAGAACACAAAGAATATATTAGAATGGAAGACAGATAATGAAACAGGAATTTTACTATCCTTCCCGGGATGGAAAGACACAGATCCATGCGATTGAGTGGGTTCCGGAAGGTAAGATAAAGGGTGTGCTCCAGATTTGTCATGGGATGGTGGAGTATATCGACAGATACCATGAATTTGCAGAATATATGTCTGAAAACGGATACTATGTGACCGGACACGATCATCTGGGACACGGAAAATCAATTCAAAGTGAGGAAGAACTGGGATATTTTGATGAAACCAGGGGAAATCAGTACGTGATCGGCGATATACAAAAGCTGCGTGAGATGACAATGAAAAAATATCCGGATGCACCGTACTATATGTTGGGACACAGTATGGGATCCTTCCTGTTGAGAGAGTATCTGACCATGTATGGAAAGGGGCTTGACGGTGCCGTTATTATGGGAACCGGATATCAGAGCGCATTGATTCTGAATGCAGGGCAGCTCGTGTGCAGGGTGATTGCGGCTTTTAAAGGCTGGAAACACCGCAGCCGGTTTGTAGATAATCTGAGCTTTGGAAGTTATAACAAAAGATTTGAGCCGTCAGAGACTACAAAAGACTGGATTACGTCAGACCGGGAAAAAAGACAGAAGTATGTGGAAGATCCGCTGTGCTCTTACATGTTTACGCTGGGAGCTTATTATCAGATGTTCGAGGGAATGAAAGTTCTGACGAAAAAAGAAAGTCTGGAACGAATTCCAAAGGATCTGCCGATTCTGTTTGTTTCCGGTAAGGACGATCCGGTAGGCGCGTTCGGAAAGAGCGTAACAAAGGTTTATGAAAAGTATAAGTCAGCCGGAATACATAATGTGTCCATCCATCTGTATCAGGGCGACCGGCACGAGATTCTGAATGAAGTTGACCGGGAAAAGGTATATCATGATATACTCAGATGGATCGAGACAAAGGAATATGTAGAATAATTATACAGTTTTGAAAGAGTGCAATAAGGAAAGAATATGAAAACACTGGGCTATTACAATGGAAAGTACGATGAAATTGAAAATATGGTCATTCCTATGAATGACCGCTGCTGCTGGTTTGGAGACGGAGTCTATGATGCAGGACCGGCGAGAAACTATAAGATCTTTGCTGTGGATGAACACATAGACCGGTTTTTTAACAGTGCAGCGCTTCTGGATATCCAGATGCCTGTGACAAAGGAAGAGTTAAAAGATCTGCTGCAGGAGATGGTGCAAAAAATGGATACCGGAGATCTGTTTGTGTATTATCAGGTAACCAGAGGTACGGGAATGCGTAATCATGTATACACAGAAGGACCCGGAAATCTATGGATTACTTTGAAACCTTCCGGGATAGATGAAGGACTTGAACCAATCAGGCTGATCACAACAGAAGATACCCGTTTTTTCCATTGCAATATAAAAACACTGAACCTGATCCCGTCCTGTGTTGCATCTGAGAGAGCCAGAAAAGCGGGGGCTCAGGAGTCGGTATTTTACAGACCGGGTGGGCGTGTGACAGAGTGTGCACACAGCAACATACACATTATCAGAGACGGGAAATTTGTGACAGCACCTGCCGATAATCTGATCCTTCCGGGAATCGCCAGAGCACATCTGATCAAAGCCTGTAAGAAGCTGGGGATTGCAGTGAATGAAACGCCTTATACACTGGATGATCTGTTTCAGGCAGAAGAGATCATTGTGTCCAGCTCAAGTAATCCGTGCCTGCCGGTAAAAGAGATTGATGGGAAAGCGGTAGGAGGAAGAAATCCGGAGATACTGGAAAAGATACGAAAAGAAGTGGTAACAGAACTTCTGGAAGCAACGAATTAAAAAGTTAAAAAGGGACGGAGGATTTTTAAAAATTCCCCGTCCCTTTTTTTCCACATTTTTTATTCGTTATCCACATATGGCAGGGAGGAAAATGTGTTTTTCTCTGTCCGAAGCACAAAATGTGTACGTGTCACACAGACCCCGGGCTGATTTTTCACCCACCGGTGTATACTTTCCAGATGTTTGGAAGAGCGACAGGTGATTTTTATCATGTAATCATATTCCCCGGTCAGGTAATAGCAAGAGATAACATTTGGATGCTGCTGTATGTTTTCCACAAACGCATCATTATATTTTGGATGTTCCAGTGATATTTCCATTAACGCAGTGACATCGTTTCCGATTCGGGCGTCATCGGTTATGACAGTATAGGACTGTATAATACCGGAATCTTCCATTTTATGAATCCGGTCAATTACGGTAGATACTGACAGATGTATTGCTTTGCTGATCTCGGAAGCTTTCTGTCGTGCATTATTTTTTAGATATTTTAATATCTGATAATCAAGGGAATCCATATGTAAATCTCCTTTCAAGAGGGGTATGTATAATTATGAGTTTTCCTGTTATATTCTATCATAACATGGGCATGTCGTCAAAAGACTCGTAAATTAAAATCGTTATAGAATTACAGACAGCAAAAACACCTCCGACGGAGGTGTTTTCGTTGTTGTTATAGTTATCTAAAGGAATGAGAGTAAAGTGTACACCGGCTATTCCGGCGTTTTACTTTATGAGGGGGGAGATAATTGATTGTTCATCAACTATCTGTCTATTAGTATATAAGGTAAATATGTCTAAAGTATGTTAAAACTATAAAAGAAAAAGAAAAAATCTTAAGAACCACTTAAGAAGTTAATAATAATACCTAAACAACTAATTTTGAATTATCGTTTTGTTTCAGATGTGCAGTCAGTATATCAAAAAACTCGCTGGAGGTTGGTCGGATCGGCATGGGGTGAAGGGCGATTTCCTGAAGGAGCTTCCGGTTGCCCCTTTCCCAGCAGACTTTGATGACGGTGCGTATATTTCTCTCAACACTGCAGCTGGTTGTGCAGTAATATCTTGCAATTTCGGGATATAACAATTTACTGACGAAGAGCAGATAATCCTCGTCTTTCAAACAGAGACTGATTCCATAAGCCAGATACCAATAGCCACGATAGGTTGCACCGATTCCAAGTGATCTTATCAAATGTTCGATGTCTTTTTCGTTCATATATTTTCCACTTCTTTCTAAAAGATTTTCTAGTTAATTTTTAAAAATTTGATTTATCTAATTTATATAATTTACATAATAAAAAGGTGCGCAGTGTTTTTCTGTCAAAAGAAATAAAATGCTTTACAGGTTTATATTATATATAAAAAAATCAAAAGGAAAGAAACGTCGATATAATACGTAATTATTCAACATTTTTCGACAGAATTCGTCGTCTTTTCATAATATCTTAAGAATTTCAGGAAGTTGCTCTTAAAAAATGTCTGCTATTCTAGTATAGTATAAGGGAGGTGATGAAAATGTCCACAATTTTAGTATGTGATGATGATAAGGAAATTGTAGAAGCAATAGAAATATATCTGACTCAGGAAGGATATCAGGTGCTGAAGGCATATGACGGTGAAGAGGCTCTTCGGGTACTGAAAACGGAGCAGGTTGATCTTCTGGTAATTGATGTGATGATGCCAAGACTGGACGGTATCCGTGCGACTTTGAAGATTCGGGAAAGAAATAATATGCCGATTATTATTCTGTCAGCAAAATCGGAGGATGCCGATAAGATTCTGGGGCTGAATGTCGGGGCGGATGATTATGTGACGAAGCCGTTTAACCCATTGGAACTCGTTGCCAGGGTAAAGTCGCAGTTAAGAAGGTATACGCAGCTTGGAAGTACTGTGAATCAGAAAGATGAGGCGGTGTATACTGTTGGAGGACTTTCCATCAATGACGATCTTAAGGAAGTGACGGTAGATGGAGAAAAAGTAAAACTGACTCCGATTGAGTATAATATCCTGTTGTTACTGGTGAAGAATCAGGGCAAGGTATTTTCAATTGATCAGATCTACGAAAGTATCTGGAACGAGGATGCCATCGGGGTAGACAATACGGTAGCGGTACATATCAGACATATCAGGGAGAAGATTGAGATTAATCCGAAGGAACCAAGGTATCTGAAAGTAGTGTGGGGAGTTGGATATAAGATAGAAAAGATATAGAAGCATTTGGAAGGGAGTATGTATGAAACGACAATGGTATAAAACTTCTTTTGTAAAGGGAATCCTGATCGTTCTGGAGCATATATTTTTGATAACGGCGACGATCAGTGTGCTGTGGCTTGTTATCTATCCCGCATTGAGAAGTGAGATATTTACAGGAAATACCCCGGATAAATATGAGGATACGAATAGTTTTAATGAGCAACTGAGGGCGAACAGTAATCAGATCATCAATGGAATCTCCATGAAAGACCGGTTTGAAACGGACGGGGTGTATAACCCGAAAAAAATCGTTGATATTCAGGAATATTATCAAAAATCTCAGATCATGGATGAGGATATCAGTGGACTGTCATATTACCTGCAGGATCTGGAAGAATGGGGAAATCAGTGGGTTCAGAATGGCGAGAAAAGTTCTTATGATACAGGAGAGATCCTACGGGATCCGGTCATTGTATGTAAAAAGCCTGATAATACTTATCAGTATTATTATTACAGTGAGCTTCGAAACCTGGTTGACGAGGGGGAACTTCGGTTTGTCATTGCAAGTGACGAAGGAGGAATCTCCGAAGAAGATATATTGGACGGACTTCAGAACGGAAGCTTTGCAAATGGAATGGAGGAGACTCCGTTCAAGGGGCTTCAGGATGCAGAAGGAAAGATTGCGTATATTGATTGCTGGAGTTATGACGGCAATTGGCTGGAAGAGGAATATCAGACGGTGGACGGGAGAAGCGTATTGGATGTTGCCAATGAAGATCCACTCTGGAACGGACGGCTGAATGAAGCGTATGATATGCTTAGATACAGTATTTATCGGATAGATGAAGAGATGAGTATCTACAGTGATCTTTCGAATTTTTATCAGGAAGGAGATACCAATTTCGTATATCTGTATGTGGATCTGGATACGCAGCAGATATGTACGAATCGGAAAGCTTATCAGGATTATGACCGGCTGGAAAAAAGTCTGGATCAGATCCGCAGTCTTGGAAAGTATGCAGTGATCAGGCCGGAACTGTCAGAGTTTGAAACCAATCTTAAAAGAATTGATGCTGAGGAATGGCGGGATGAAGTAAAATATTCGGGAAATGAAGAGAAAAACTTCATATATGCCGTCGGAGTAGACACGACATATCCGATCAAGGACCCATTTTACACAGAGTCACAGTTGTACAGCAAATACGGAGCAAGTGCAGGTGCCGTAATGATTCTGGGACCGACTTCGCTTGTATTGTTCTTTATCGTTCTGGTGTGGCTTACGGTAGCTGCAGGAAGAAATGGAAAGGATGAAGAACTGCATCTGAACTGGTTTGATCGTTGGAAGACAGAACTGGCGGCAGTGACAGTGATCGGATGCTGGATCGTACCGGTTGTTTTATGTTTCATGAATCTGAATTACTTCAATCAGCATCTCTCGAATATGACCGGCAGTAATATGGGATATGATATGTACCAGCCGGATTACGTATACAATTCTATTCCGTATATTATCGAAGTAGGAGTGCTGGCAGGATATACATGTACGATGTTCCTGATCGGTTATATGAGTCTGATCAGAAGGATCAAAGCGCATACCATGTGGGAAAACAGTATACTGAAATGGTGTGGGAATCTTATCCGGGAGATCTTTCACCATATCCACGAAGTGTGGAAGATTATCATTATCGGTGGATTTATCTGGGTATTTTCATTATATCTGATATATGAGTGGTCTTCTGCATTTGCGATGAACTTTCTGATATTCTGGGGAATTCAGGGAGTAGAGGTGGCAGGTTTTATCTATCTGATAAAACAGGCTATTGGAAGACAGCGGATTAAGACAGGAATTAATAAGATCGCCGGAGGAGAAGTAGACTACAAGATTCCACTGAATGGTCTGGAACGCGAACAGAGAATGATCGCTGAGAAGGTGAATTCCATCGGAGAAGGACTTGACATGGCGGTTGAAAAGAGCATCAGAAGTGAACGACTGAAGACGGATCTGATCACCAATGTGTCTCATGATATTAAGACGCCGCTTACCTCTATTATCAATTATGTGGAATTACTGAAGCAGGAAAACTTTGAAGATCCGAAGATTCAGAGATATATAGAAGTATTGGAACAAAAATCGCAGCGGCTGAAAACACTGACGGAGGACGTGGTGGAAGCGTCAAAAGTAAGCTCCGGAAATATTACTCTGGAATATATGAATATCAATCTGGTTGAGATGATACAGCAGACCAGCGGTGAATTTGAAGAGAAATTCACCGCCAGAGATCTGCAGGAGGTACTATCAGTGCCTGATCAAGATGTCATCATTCGTGCAGATGGACGCAGACTGTGGAGAGTATTATCCAATATTTATAACAATGCGGCAAAATACGCGATGCGAGGAACAAGAGTCTATGCGACTCTTGAGATAAGAGAAGAAAATGCGGTATTCAGCCTGAAAAATATATCCGAGCAGTCACTCAATATATCGGCGGATGAATTGACAGAACGATTTATAAGAGGAGATGTTTCCAGAAGTACAGAGGGAAGTGGACTTGGATTATCCATTGCACAGTCACTGACAGAAATGCAGGGCGGAACTTTCGAGCTGTATCTGGATGGAGATTTGTTTAAAGTAACCATCACATTTCCACTGCAGAAAAGTTAAAAAAGGGACAGGGGATTTTCAATTTGGGACGGAGGATTTTTAAAAATCCTCCGTCCCAA
>JAEDLC010000162.1 GCA_016295505.1 Dorea sp. | reverse complement strand
AAATGTGGCAGATGGATGGAGAGAAGGAAACGTGTGGTACCTAGGGAGGTCTGTGTGATACGCTCTGAGAGGAGAAACCAACATCACGAGGTGTTGCTGAACACACAGAAGTCAGCAGAGGTCATAGTAGCCAAAATGAAGCACGCCTCATTCGGGTGAAGGACCGAATCAGTAGGAGCCTTGAGTATGACCGAGAAAGGAGGAATGACCGTTTATGACAGAAAACACGAACAGTGGCTGTTCGCAAAGAGATAGTGCGGAACATGAAGGGTATGCGAAAGCGTCAAGGTCGTTCAATCGGATATGGAAAGAAAGAGACAGTGCACAGTCGAAGCTCTTGGAAGCGATTCTTTATAAAGATAATCTTAACAGAGCGTATAAAAGAGTGAAGGCGAACAAAGGGGCGGCAGGTATTGATGGAATGACCATTGAAGAAGCCCTGCCATACCTAAAGGAACATCAACAGGAGTTAATCAACCGCATACTTAGAGGGAAATATACTCCATTAAAGATGCAGAAAGTATGAACTTAATGTTAGCGCAAGCAGTTAGTGAAAAATATGATAAAGGAACTCTGATTTTATATGACGAACATGACCCAAGAAATGTTTTGGTTGTCAAAGATGGACAGGTGGTTGATATGGACAAGGCTTCTGAGCTTCATTTCACATGGTATAAAGATGAGTTCCCGACTCTTGAGATTTCTCATTAAGGAGTGATGGGATGATTTATTTAGATAATGCTGCAACTACAAAAATCCATCCGGATGTTTTGAAAGCTATGATGCCATATCTTACTACAGAATATGGTAATGCGGGTACAAAGTATGAGTTTGGTAGAACGGCAGCAAAAGCGATTGAAACAGCACGGAAGAATGTTGCAGATTTCATAGGGGCGAAAGAGGGGCAGATTATATTCACATCTAGCGGAAGCGAAGCAAATAACATGGCAATCCTTGGTGTTCTGGATTATCTTCGTTTCTCTGATAAGAAGCGCATCCTGATATCATCAGTTGAACATGATTCTGTAATTAAAGCTGCAAATGCGGCTGAAAAAGCACTGTGCCACAGTAGTGAAAATAATATAAAAGACCGATTTCATGTTGAATATATCCGTGTGGCACTTTGGTGCATGTTTGCACAGGTATTCCCACTTTTCCAGGATGCAAGCCGATTTACAACGATTCCAATCATCTATGCAGATGGATTCATGGATCCGTCAGTTCGTCCGACGGCAGCTGATCCGACCATGCAGGGAGTCGTTGCACTGATTGCTCTGGCAGCGAATGTATTATGCCTGGCAGTGATTATCAAACGGGCAAAAGAGCAGAAGAAGAATCCATATAAGAACGAGATATTTACAGATCAGAGAGATTACAGGCTTGCTATGGAACGGGCAGAGTAATTGAAAAAGGTTAAGGACTGTTGCAAAACGGTCCTTTTTCTTTATAATAAAGATATAGAATTGGTTATTGGACATACCAGATCAGAGCAGGAGGCAGAGTATGGAATTTAAGAAAATCAGTTCACCATCACTGCGTGAATTATTTGTGGAGCAGCTTCAACATATGATTCTTTCGGGAAAGCTTAAGATTGGAGAAAAATTGCCGCCGGAGAGGCAGCTTGCGGAAATGATGCAGGTTAGCCGTGCAGTTGTAAATGGCGGGATCACAGAACTTGAGAAGATGGGATTTCTGGTAGTAAAACCGAGGAGTGGAACGTATGTGGCTGATTACAGAAGAAAAGGGACGATCAATACGCTTCTTTCTATTATGAAATATAACGGGGGCCGTATCCGCAATGAGGAAATCCGTTCCATTTTTGAAGTGCGGATTGCGCTTGATACGCTGGCGGCAAGACTCTGTATTGACCGTATCACTGATGAAGAGGTGGAACTTCTTCTTGGTAAAGTGAATGAGATCCGTGATGCAAGCAAAGTATCTATAGCTATTCAGGCAGCTTTTGAATTCCAGCATGAATTTGCCCTTATGTCAGGAAATACATTGATTCCGCTTATATTCCAATCCTTTAAAGCGCCTATTTTTACCATGTGGGAGCGCTTCTGTGATTTGTATGGAGTGCAGGCATTGTATGAGAGTAATTATACGATGTGGTCTTATATCCGCGACAGGGACACCGATGGAGCGGTGGCGTGGATTGAGACATCCATGGGCAACTGTATCGATGGTGACTGGCAGATTTATTATGACTAAATGGATGTTGAATCTCAAGAGTTTAGCTCTTTTATAAAAGTTAATGGTGCAGAATATTTTCTATTGGTCTGATAATATTCATAAAGTTTTCTTTGTGTATTCCTGCACGTGATTCAGGAATTCTTTAATTACACGCGGTACTCCTTCGGTAGGATTGAATGCGATTCCGATCGTGCGATAAAAATGTTCTGCAAATGGCCTGACGCAGATGTCGAACGGAGCATTATGGATCAGAAGCTTCGGAAGAATAGTTATCCCAAATCCCTGTTCCACCATTTTCAATACCGCATAATCATCGTTAAGACGATAGCGAATGTGAGGTTTTATCCGATTTTGGCGGAAAAGTTCGCCTGTCTCATAGTCGAGTTCATCAGAAGGAAGGATATAGGGTTCGTCTTTAATGTCTGCAAATGGAACGTATAATCTGTCTGCAAGCGGATGATTCACCGGAGTGACAAGCATCAATTCGTCCTTGAAAAGAGGAATGAAAGAAATGCCTTCCGCGGCTACAGATGTGGTGTAGATCAAATCGACTTCCCGATCTTCCAGTCTTTTATGTAATCCCTGAAATCCATCTACTGTCATATGAAAATCAACATTCGGATATTTTTCGGAAAAGTCTTTTAACAGGTCCGGAAGCCAGTGATAGGCGACACTCTGGATCGTTCCAATGCGGATCTTGCCTTTGTCTACACTCTGGAGATCCCTGGCAATGTGCTCCAAATGATCGAGTTCAAAACAGACCGCTTTCAGGCAATCAAAGATGCTTTCACAAAATGGGTTTGCCTCCATGCCGTGTTTGGTGCGGCAAAAGAGGGAAACCCCCAATTGCTTTTCGTAGGCTTTGATCGTTTGACTGACTGCTGAGTGAGTATAATTCAGTTTGTTTGCAGCTTTTGATATGCTTTTCTCCTCATAAACGGTCAGTATCACTTTGTATTTATTCA
>JAEDLC010000161.1 GCA_016295505.1 Dorea sp. | reverse complement strand
CTGGAGTTTATTGACATGGAACATACACCGAAGAATATACTGATACGGGCAGTCAGAACCGGAAAAAAGGGGGAAAATGAGGCAGCAATCCGCAGATGTGAGGAGTGCCTGCATGTGTCACCGACGCTTGGGCGTCTGTTAGATCACAAAGAGGGAGAATAGATGGAGATAAAAAGACATATAAAAAACGCAGGGATCCTGGTGGTTGTATTTGTGGTTGCAGTGATTGTCTTCAGTTATTTCACCAATCGGGGAAATGATAATATGACGGCAGACATGGGAGCGGCGACATTTCCGCAGATCACCTTTTCATGCGGGGAATATACGGTTAATACACTGTCCGGTTATGCAGAGGAGATGGAGATCACGTCGGTGCGTGATGTTATAACACCCGTGACAAAGGGGCGCCTGGAGGCCAATATTCTTGCATATGACAATAAGATTAACAGCATTCGTTACAGAGTATATACGCTGGATGGAGCGGAAGAACTGAAAAATGATAAGATCACAAAACCGGAGAAGAGTGTGATTCTGAGCCTGGAAGAGGAAGGTCTTCTGGAAGAGGAGCGGATTCTGGAGATTAAGCTGAATATAGTGGATTCTCAGCCTGTTTATTTTTATACAAGAATCGTGGACGGTACCGGAAAAAATCTTTCTGAATGTCTGAATTATATAAGTGATTTTCATGAAAATGCACTTGATAAGGCAGAAGGGACAGGAATCGGTACAGCAATTGAGCCAAACGAGGATGCCGACAATGCGACACTTCAGCATGTAACGATTTATTCAGATTATGATCATGTGACATGGGGAGACTTAGAGCCTCAGGTAGAAGGCGGAGAAAGATGGAGTATCAAGGAACTGAATGGTTCTTATGCGGCTGTGCAGCTGGAATATCGTGTGCGCGGAAAAGGCGAGGAAAATGAAACGGATCTTTATCAGGTAAAGGAATTTTTCAAAGTGCGTTATGCGCAGGATGCGCAAAAGACATATCTTCTGGGTTACGACCGCACAATGGATCAGATCTTTGATGCGACAAAAACTGTAGTCAGTGAAAAAGGGCTTCTTCTTGGAATTGCCTCCAGAGACATCCCGTATCTGGTAAATAAAGACGGAACGATCGTGTCTTTTGTGGAAGCAGATGAACTTTGGAATTACAACAAAGAATCGGATGAGTTGTCGCTGGTGTTCGGATTTGCCGATGCGGAAAATACGGATGCGAGAAGTATGGTCTCTGATCATGAGATCCGTCTGCTGAAAGTGGATGAAGAAGGAAATACTGCATTTGTTGTATCCGGATATATGAATCGTGGTGAACATGAAGGAGAAGTCGGAGTTGCCGTATACTATTATGATATTGCAAAAAACTCGGTAGAAGAGAAGGCATTTATATCCAGCAGGGAATCATATGCAAGTGTAATCCGGGAGCTTGGAAGAAGTACCTATTATGATGAAGAAAGAAATGTTCTTTATTTCGTATCTGAAGGGACTCTGTATCAGTATGATGTCAAAATGGAAGAGACAGAGATACTGGCAGAAGGACTGACGGAGAAACAGTATGTGATATCAGATGACGGAAAAGTAATCGCCTACCAGGCAGATGGAGATCTGGAAAATGCGTCTGAAGTAATTGTACTGAATTTTGATACCGGAAAACAGCGTTCTGTGACCTGTGAAAAAGGCGAAACAATTCGTCCGCTGGGATTTGTAAGGACTGATTTTGTCTATGGAATTGCCAGAACTGACGATGCGGGCACGACGATCAGCGGGGAGACAACGATTCCGATGTATAAGATTGAGATTCAGAGTCAGAAGGGAGAAGTCATAAAAGAGTATCAGTCTGACGGAATCTATATTCTGGATGCCCTGTTTGGAGAAGATATGATCACGCTTGAACGTGCATCCAAAGACGGATCGATGTATGTAAAAACCGCACCGGACTATATTACGAACAACGAAGAGAAAACCAAGAGTAATATAGTGCTTGAGACATACTCTACAGACTTGAAACAGCGTCAGATCAGGCTTACTTACAATGAGGGAATCTCAGACAAAGAACCCAAGGTACTCAAGCCCAAACAGATTCTGTTCGAACAGCCAAAGCGAGTTGTACTTGAGCAAACGAAGAATACGGAAAAATATTATGTATATGGAAATGGGGAACTGCAGGGAATCTATACAACTGCAGGAGAGGCAATAAGAGCTGCAGACAGTTTCAGTGGAGTGGTCGTTGCGTCCGATCAGTCTTATATATGGGAACGCAGCAATCGGGATATCCAATACTCCATAGAAGGAAAAACGGAGATTGTTGAGGCGATACAAAATCGTCTGAAAGCAAACGAAGCATCTGCAGATATTATGAAAGATATCAATGGCGGAACATTTCTTGATCTGACCGGATGTACGACAGAGGAACTGCTGTATATCATTAATCAGGACAGACCGATCATTGCCATGCTTGATAACAGACAGGCCGTGATTCTGGTCGGATACAGTGATACAACCGTATCTTATATTGACGTGGAAAGCGGAGAAAGAAGAAGTGCATCTTATGAGCAGATGGATCAGATGACTCAGGGAAGCGGAAATACGTTTATTGGATAAAAAATGGCTGCCTTTATGGCAGCCATTTTTATCGTCAATATCTGAAAAGAATTTAAATTTAAAATGCATTTTCTCCGTTTGCTGGTTTAAATACAATGTTTCTGTATTTTTTCAGTGCATAATAAAGGATCATACCAAGTACACCACAGGATAGAACTTCACCAACACCGACCGTCAGCATCATGAATGGAATCGGCAGTGCAACTCCGTAACCGTAGCGAAGTACGAACGGAACGATGATTGTATTGGCAAGCATCGGCGGCAGCGGTGCAAGAAACTGGTTCTTGTCGCGGAGCTGATAAGTGAAAAATGCTCCGATTAAAGTTGCAATGCTTCCGAAGATGATATCCGGAAGAATTGCACCACCTAAGATATTGCCAATCAGACATCCTACAAACAGTCCTGGAATAGCGGCCGGAGTAAATACCGGAAGAATAGTGAGTGCTTCAGAGATACGAACCTGAATCTCTCCAAAAGAAAATGGTGCAAATACGTAGGTAAGCACCACGTAGATAGCAGCGATCATGGCTGCCTGGGTCATGAAAGTAATGTTT
>JAEDLC010000160.1 GCA_016295505.1 Dorea sp. | reverse complement strand
AACGGCTGTCACCCGATTGGACACACAATTCCGCATAACTGGTACCGATGGGGCTTGAAAAGGCAAATTCTTTTTCCCGCTTGCTGGTCTTTCTTGCGGAGGTCACCATGTCGATCTACCCGTCGCGGAGCATCTGCAAAAAATCAAATCCATAGCCGCTGCCCTGCAATCCGTTTTCATCTTGTAAAATCTCATGATATCCCGGAAATGCGAAATAACCTACGCGGATTGTCCGTGGCTCTGATGCTAAAGCTGTAATTGGGTAAATAATCTGTGACAGAAACAGCACAAGTAAAAAACCTGCAATAATTCTTGTCTTTTAATTTCCGCTTTTTCCCATGATTATATATCTCCCATCTTCCGGTTTGAAAAGACATCACCAAGTGTATTCTTAAGAATTCCGATCTGTATCGGTTTTGCAATATGACCGTTCATACCCACCCGTAAAGCCTTTTTTCTGTCTTCCTCAAAAGCATTGGCGGTCATGGCCACGATTGGGATATTCGCCTTCTGTTCATCCGGCAGCCTGCGAATAATCTGGGTTGCTTTATAACCATCCATATTTGGCATCTGAATATCCATCAGAACCAGATCATAATAATCCGATTCCGCTTTCTCGATCATATCGACACAGATAATACCATCCTCTGCACGTTCGATCAGGAAGCCTTCTTCTTCCAGAATGGTCATTGCAATTTCTGCATTCAGATCGTTATCCTCCGCCATAAGTATCCTCTTACCTGCAAAGTCCTCCATACAATATTCGCCTGAATGCTCACCGTCCCGGCTGATATCTGATGCATCGGCAATTCTATGAGACAATGTGAGTGTGAATTTTGTTCCCTTACCCATTTCACTTTCAACATCAATACTGCCATGCATCAGCTCAACCAGTTTCTTCACGATAGGCATACCAAGACCGGTACCTGCCACCTGACTTTCTGTACTCGTTCGCTCTCTCGTGAATTCTTCAAAAATATGAGGCAGGAAATCTTCTGATATTCCAATTCCGGTATCTTCAATGACCGTCTGATACACTACACATCCCGGACAATCTGAAGGAAGCTCTGTCACCGTCATCGTAACATTTCCCCCGGAAGGCGTATATTTCACAGCGTTACTCACAATATTCAAAAGTACTTCACGTATCTTGGTTTTATCTACTATAACATCCGGATGATCCACCCGAATTTCTCTGGTAAATATAATACCTTTTGCCTTCATTTGCGCATCAAATAATGCGAATAATTCATCCCAGAAGACATAAACATTATTGGCGGTTTCATCCAAATACACTTTTCCGCTTTCAATTCGTGCCATTTCCAGGACATTATTGATAATGGACAACAGAAAGTCGTTGGCTGTTTCTATCTTCTCAATATAGTTCTGTGCCAGCTCTCTATTATCCAGGTGTTTTTTCAAAAGATCTGTAAATCCGATAATGGCGTTCATCGGTGTCCGGATATCGTGAGACATATTAAACAAAAATGCCGTCTTCGCCGCACTGGCCGCAACAGCCCTTAATTCACTTTCTTTACGTTCCTGAGCCATATGTATTTCTGTAACATCACGCCCAAAGACACTGGCGATTGGTGTTCCTTCATCATCCACTCCCATAAATACGTTGACTTCAAACCACCTTATACCATCTGCAGTGACACCCGCATACTCCATTTGTCCGATATGCCCTCTGTGATCCTGGCGACTTCGCAGAGCCCCAAGGGAAAACTGTCGGTTCATCTCATCCACATACTCCGGAAGCACATTGGACAAAAGCAACTCACAGGCATCCACATAGTCATCTGTCTGAGAAAACTGCCCGATAAATTCTTCCATTCCGGTGCCAAGGAGCAAACTGTATTTACCTGTATTCAGATTCACGGTAGCATTATAGCTGTACAAAGCCCCGATGATATCGGAAAAAATCCTGTCTTTAGAAGCGGAAGCATCGGATTCCCGTTTTCTTGCTTCCTGCTGTTCATGCTCCTTCGTAACATCAAGACAGACGCTGATAATAGCAAGACGGCCATCAGCCGTTTCGATGACTTCACCTCTGTCAACTGTCCAGAACCATGTTCCGTCTTTCCTCGGCATCCGATATGTGGTTTCATACTTCATTCCCACATAATAATGATCACCCAAATCCGCTGTCACCTGCGGCAGATCATCCGGATGAATCGTATTGACCACCTTCCCTGAAATTCCTTCTTCCAAATCCGCTCTGCTGTCATACCCAAGCATTTCGATCATCTGCTCATTCACATAATAAAGCGGAAAGCCCTCTTCACAATAACCGCCGATCATTCCGATATTTTTAGAATCATACTCTTGCAGAAAATTTCCTGAGAGCGAAAAATCATCTATCTTAAGTCTCTGAAAAGCACTCCGCGCATCGCCATGGGCCGGATGGCAGGTAATTGCGTACTTTCCGTCACCGATTTCGGAAAAAATTGCCTCGACCCAATCTCTGTAAAAAGGATCATAGTACACCGGGCAATCATTCTGTGAATTACCTGCAATTGGGCAATGAGGGCAAGGCGTATCCCGCTTCATCGTTGCCTGATAACACAGATCTCCCCGCTGAATTCCTTTATACCTGTCCTTTACATTTTGATTGAAATCCAAAAGTCTGAAATCATCTGAAATAACATAATAATCCGTATTGATAACTTTTGAATGATTCAAAATATCACCCCTGCTCATATTTAATCGTTTCTCATCAAAAAACCCGTTCATTTATCACAAAAATAATATATCATACTCTCATAAAAAAACAAAGCTTTTGAGGAAAACTACAGGTAATCCTTTCGAACGTATCCTATAAAAAGAAGTGGAATACGTTAAAAAACGCTCCACTTCTTTATCATCTATTCATATTTCTCGCAATAG
Organism: Dorea sp.; assembly: GCA_016295505.1. Taxonomy (GTDB): domain Bacteria; phylum Bacillota; class Clostridia; order Lachnospirales; family Lachnospiraceae; genus Dorea_A. The sequence continues at coordinate 298 of JAEDLC010000160.1, read as the reverse complement.
CTTTTTTTACCTCGTCCATAACGATAGGTTTGGCAATATGCCCATTCATCCCCGCATCTAAAGAAGCCTGAACATCCTCTGCAAAGGCATTGGCTGTCATGGCAATAATAGGAATCTGACGTGCATCCGGACGATCCTTCATAGAACGGATTGCCTCTGTTGCCTCATAACCGTTCATCTTTGGCATCATGACATCCATAAAAATCAAATCAAAGGTATCCGGCGGATTCTCTGAAAAGATTTTTACTGCTTCGTTTCCGTCGGCAGCTCTGGTAACCTGAATGTCCAGTTCCTCCAG
>JAEDLC010000159.1 GCA_016295505.1 Dorea sp. | reverse complement strand
GTGATTATTCTGGGAAAGACGTTTCAGAATAAATTGTGTAAGTACGATGTGCAGGAAGACATGGACCGATACCGTAAGGGCAATTCGCATACGGTAAAGACGCTGATTCAGGTGGCGGAGATGACGGGGAGCGCAGATTCGGCAGACAATCAGAAAGTTGTGGTAGAAGTGGAGGATGAATGGACTCTGGAGCTTGCGGGCAGAGTCATCCATCATAAAGAACAACTGGAAAAATGTAATATCGTGCCGATTGCCGTGAATAGAATTCTGGGCCAGATCTTGTCTCAGTTTGCGATCATGCCGGAATTGAATCTGGTGTACGGAGAGCTGTTTTCGAATAAGGGCGCTGCTTTTTTCAGCAGAAAATGTGACAGCCAGATAGAGGATATCGCTTACATTAACGAGTATATGAAAGAACATATGCATGCGATTCCGTTGACCTGTATGGATGGAAAAGAAGGAACGGAGTTCTACTACATTGCAGAAAAGGAAAAAGATCTGGATGATGTATCTGTCTGTGATACAGGAGAGTATCGGGTGAAGGTCAATCCGGATTACTGGCTGGAGAAGCGAAATATTATTATTCTCGGACATAACAGTAAGAGCGAGGCTGTCATGGAAGGATTCAACGCATTCCGTGCAGAATGGAACTATAAAGATCCGGAATGGATCCATGCAAACGGAGGACCTGAGATCCTGAATATCATGGTAATCGATGACGAAAAGAGTATGGAAAGAAATGGAGGATATCAGAAGTATCCGTATGTTAATCACAGGATTACGGCAGATGTATATGATAAACAGGCGATCTGTGATGCGGTCAATGAATTCGTGGACAACAGTGTCGGAGATACCAGTATTCTGATCCTGTCGGATGATCTGGTGGCAGTGGAAGAGCAGGATGCAAAAGCACTGACCTACCTGATCTATGTGCAGGATATCATCGCAGAACGGGTTGAGAAGAATCCGGATTTCGACAGAGAAAGTATCGATGTCATAGTTGAGATACTGAATCCAAAGAATTATGATATTGTGCGAAGCTACAGTATTAACAATATCGTTATCAGTAACCGGTATATCAGCAAGATGGTGACACAGATCGGAGAAAAAGAGGCAATCTTTAATTTTTACAGTGATATCCTGACCTATGATGAAGAGGGCGGTACCATATATGAAAGTAAAGAACTGTATGTAAAGAAGGTGAAGGATTTCTTTCTGGAAACACCGAAGCCATGCACTGCGGCGCAGCTGATCCGGGCAACCTACCAGGCATCCGGGGATGATAACAAGTCTATCATCTTCGGTTATGTACGCCAGGGAGGAGAACTGGTGATATTCTCCGGTGACCAGGAGGAGATCTGGGTGGAACTGAAGGATACTGATAAAATTATTCTGTTTAGTAATCATTAAGTAGTTGTAGAATATTTAGAAATAGTTTATAATTATTTTATGTGTTTTATACATTTTATACAATCGTGTGAGTATTATACAATTATTTTGGAATTTTTTATGAGGGTGGAGCAAAAGATGAAACGAATATTTTCAAAAGTTCTTAGTATTGTCATGGCTGTTGTTATGCTTGCCGGTATCGGATTTACCTCACAGGCGGAGAATACAAAGCAGGGCAAGACCAGAGCGATCTATGTAGTATTTGATAACTCCGGAAGTATGTATGGACCGGGGAATATGGCGTGGTCGCAGGCTACCTATGCAATGGAAGTATTTTCGGCGATGATGAATTTTGACAGTGGAGATGTGATGAAAATCTTTCCGATGCACGAAGTGACTACAGGTGGAAATAACGGGACAGACAGGACGTCTTCTATTACAATTCAATCCATTTCGGATATTGCTCAGATTCACAATATGTATACGCCTAGTCCTAAGGGAACTCCTTATACACAGGTAAATACAGCGGCCAATGAGCTTGCGGCTCTGATGGACGGAGGAGTGGTGAAAGAAGGCTGGCTCGTTGTACTGACAGACGGAGACTTTGACAGTGATGTACCTGCTGCAGGCCTGCAGGCGGATCTGGAGCAGAAGGCACAGCTGCGGGAAAATATGTATGTACAGTATCTGGCAATGGGAAGTGAGATCAAGAACGTGCCGGACGGCAATGAAGATCTGGGCTTTTACGCGCAGAAGGCAGGAGACAGTTCTGCGGTAATCAATGAACTTGCAGTGGTGAGCAATCGTATCTTTAAGCGAAATGAATATCAGGGATATAAAGAGGGACAGAGTATTGAGCTTGATATTCCGCTCAGTAAACTGATCGTGTTCGCGCAGGGCAGTCAGGTGAATATCAAGGGGCTTCAGAATAAAGAGGGCAGTGAAGTCAATATGGAGAGCTGCTATGAAGTGTCGTGCAGCAGTACAGATGGAGCAGGACTTACTTCTTATGTTACACAGACGCCAACAAAAGATACTTCATTAAAAGGTGCAGTTGCTGTTTTCTCAGATCCTTCTTCCATTATGGAAGGAAGTTATACGCTGGATGTGGAAGGAGCGGATTCCATTCAGATCTACTATGAGCCGAATGTAAAATTCGGCATGGAGCTTATCCGCGGAGATAAGAGTGTAGATGGGGATACCATTGAGGGCGGACAGTATAAAGTGCAGGTTGGATTTGTGAATCAGCTGTCCGGAAAGTTCATTAAGGATTCGAAGCTTCTGGGAGAACCGCAGTATAAGCTTGTTGTAAACGGAGAAGAATACGGGCTCGGAGGAGGAAAAGGGTCCACACAGTCGGTTGAGATCGAGGTGGATGGAGATACCCTGGAGCTTGGAGCAGATGTGGTCTATCTGAATGATTATACGGATCATATGGAAAAGTCTTATACGGTATGTACGCTGGATATGGAAGTGAAGGCGCCGTCCTCTGTGGCACTCAAGGCGATTGCAGACGATCCGGAAGAGATACAGATCAAGGCGATGAAAAACGGAGAGCCGCTGACGGAGGAACAGTGGAAGCAGGCAGAGGTCGATATCAGCAGCAAAGACAGTGAAGGCAATGAATTCCCGATTGAGTGGGAGATCAGTCAGGGCAGTGAGGTGTCAACCTGGCTGGCAACTCCAAAGTATAAAAACGGAGACATGTTTGATACAGGAACCGGAAAGGCGGATATTACCGTCAGCGTATCGACTGAGATTGACGGTGACAACTATGGAAAATCACAGACGGTTTCCATGGAGATCAAGGATGACAGAGGTCCGATTGATTATCTGAAGAAGTACTGGA
>JAEDLC010000003.1 GCA_016295505.1 Dorea sp. | reverse complement strand
CGTGTGCGGTGAAAGTCGCATGCACGGTGTGGAGCGGGGGAAAATCCGGAGATAATTTCAAAGGATTACCTATCGCTATCTGGCGCGAAATCACAGGGCATGAAACAGCTGATGGCCGGTGGGGGTGTTGCTCTGATCGGTATCACTCTGGTGCCTTTGTTAGTCAACCTTTTCTAAGAGACGGAGGTAGAAGTCTTTGAACAGCATACTCGATCAGATTACAGACTGGCTGAAAACGATGCTGGTCACAGGAATCATGGATAATCTTTCGGGGATGTTTGATTCGGTCAATACGCAGGTAGGCGATATTGCGACACAGGTGGGGACGACTCCGGCGGATTTTTCGCCGGGCGTCTTTGCCATGATTCGAAATGTATCCGAATCAGTCATTATCCCTATTGCAGGTATGATTCTGACATTCATTGCCTGCTATGAACTGATACAGTTGATTATTGATCACAATAATCTTGCAAATTTTGAAACATGGATCTTTTTTAAATGGATTTTTAAAACATTTGTTGCCGTCATGCTGATTACGAATACATTCGACATCATCATGGCGGTTTTTGATGTTGCGCAACATGTGGTAAATGAAAGTGCCGGTATAATCAGTGGTTCTACTGCGGTTAATGCAGATCAGCTGGCAGCGATGCAGGATACACTGGAGGCCATGGATCTGGGGCCTCTGATTGGGGTTTATCTGCAGTCTACTGTTATTGGAATTACAATGTATGCCTTATCCGTGCTTATATTTGTCATTGTTTATGGAAGAATGGTGGAGATCTATTTGATGACAAGTCTGGCTCCGATTCCGTTTTCCACCTTTTCAAACAGAGAACAGAGTATGATCGGGCAGAATTATCTGAGGTCGCTGTGTGATTTGGGATTTCAGGGATTTCTGATTATCATCTGTGTGGGCATATATGCCTTGCTGATTCAGTCAATTACAATTTCCGATGACATTATTGCATCAATCTGCGGGAACTGAAAAATGGCAAAAAGGAAGCGAATTTCCTTGTTATTTATAAGCTGGCTGAATATTATCAGATTTCGTTGATATCGCTGATTATGGATATTGAACCTCTGCCCGAAGATGTGGAAGGACTTCAGAATGAAGCGATGATTTTGATCCGGAATGATTTATCCTCGGAGGCACGGGCACATTTGGACGGAATTTACATACGTGAGGCGATTTATCTGTGGAAGAAAGAACACCCGGATGTTGATCCGGAGACAAGGGAAGAATTGCAGGTTCTTATGAAACTGCTGGAAAATTCAGTTTAGCCGGGTGTTTGTCCACAAAGTCAGTTCAGGAGTATGTAATTTGCCTGAACTGTAATCTGATCGATCATGTGATTGCCGTCGGAATTAAAACTGAAATTTATAACCGCAAGTCTGTTATCTTTGAAGAATCACCAACAGTCCTGCGGTTTCTTATTCTTATATTTGTTTTGCAGGAGGGAATATGATTGGATGATATAAGAAAGAAATCTTTTATTGCTGCAGCGATTCAGGCTGTAACAAGCAGATTTACAGGAGAAAAAAGCTGTGAGAGTGAAAACGCCAGAGATGGTGCCAGGGAGGTAAGTTCATATTCATTTGAACGTGATGCCATGGATGCTCTGGTTAAGCTTTATACTGCTATTGCGGATGTCTCAGATCCTGACCAGGCAGGCATGCTGGTCCTGCAGACAATCATGGACTTCTATGATGCCGACTGGGCTGGGACCCTGAATGTGGATCTGGGAGTTGGTATCTGGGAGCCGTTCTGGTGGATCAGCAAAATGATGGGACCTATGGGTGAAACGGATTTCGAGCCTCTGGAAGGAATCGAACATTTTTCAAGGTGGACGGAGGCGCTGGCACGGCACTGTGCAGTTGTTGTCCCGGACCGCTGGGAGTTTCTTGCAGTGTTGTGGCAGGTGGTCGCATGTTCTATGAATGAGAAAAAAATCATGGAACAGAGGAAATGCATTTCAGTGTCTGATACATCCGAAGAGAGGGTGGATGTGCGGATCCGATTTTTCGGAAGTCCGGAAGTGGAGGCGGATAACGGAACGGTTACGGAAGCAGAGGTCAGCAACAGCCTTGCATGGAAAGTACTTGCTTATCTGCTGATGGTCAGTACCCGACCGTTAAATGCGGTGGAACTGGTGGAAAAACTGACCCCGGATGAACCGGATTACAAAAAAGCGGCCAGAAACCTGCGGGATAAGCTGTACAAATTCCGAAATGAATTTGCAAAAGTATCCAACAGCAATGAACCGCTGCTTGAAAATGTTGGTGACGGGTATCAGATTAACAGAAAGATGAAGCTGGTGACCGATTACCAGCAATTTGAGGAATGTATTTCGAAAGCGCATCGTTCCGCCGGCAGGTACTCAAAGATGCAGAATCTGGAGCAGGCGATTCGCCTGTATCGGGGAGATCTGTTTCAGGGGGCAGTTCAGGAGCTGTGGCTGTATGAAGAAACTGCCCGTTATCATCGAATCTATTTTGATATTGTAGATGAACTTCTGGAGCTTTTATATCAGGAAGCGGATTATCCCAGAATGCAGGATTATGCGATGAAAGCGCTGGCGCTGGAACCGGCACACCCAAAGATATATGCATGGGCATATATTTCCATGGAACAGCAGCATTTACATAAAATAGCGCAGGAAACACTGGAAAATGCAAAAATGAACCTGATGGAAGCTGAATATGCGGAATTGATGCATTTGATTGGAAAAATGAGTGAAGAAAAAAGCAGAATGAAAGAAGAATGAAAGCAGAATGAACTGATTGAAACCGAACCGTCACCGGAAACGACATCAAACCGGTATCAAACCGGCATGAAAAGCGACATGGATATGGTACGGAAGAGAAATGAAGCAGCAGCAAAATGATAAAGTGCAGAATATGATTTACAGCAATAATTTTTTATGGAAATACGTATTAGAATATCACGAAAGATAACACGGAATACAACACGGAATACAACACCGGATACGACACCCGTAGGATATGATGAAACCTGTAAACAGGATGAATCATAGCTTATGGGTGTTTTTGATTTCCGGTAAGGATGATACCCGGAGACGGCACAGCAGCTGTGATTCTGCTTCAGAAGTCTTAATTACGAGGAGATGATTGCATGGAAAAAAGGAAACGGATATTTTCCGGGGAATCAGGGAAGTATTTCCCACTGTTCTGGAAGCAGGTATCGCGCAGTGGAGAGAAGGTGGATCCGGAAACAATCCAGTGTGCACTGGATATGGTACGCTTACTGACCGAGACGGAGCAGGAACTGCATGGAATGACAGAACCGGAGGAAACTGCACAGCAGGTGATGAAAAGGATATGCAGTTTTTATCAGGCAGAATTTGTCGGCATGCTGGACGTGGATGTCAAAATGAACAGCTGGTCTCCCAAATGGTGGTATGCTGATGATGACCGTGATCCTGCACTCACATGGATCAAAGATATGGAAACCGGGGATTATGCAACTTCGTGGAAAGCAGCATTCCGTGACAACAGGCCGGTTATCATTACGGATATCAGATCGGTGGAAAAAAGCCATCCGGAAGAATACGAAATGTACAGGCGCCTGCGGGTGGAAAATCTAATCGGTGTTCCATATTACAAATATTCAAAGGGGTTTGTTGTTGTAAAAAATCCCGGATGTTATAAAAACCAGACGGTATTGCTTTATTTTCTGACATATGTACTTACGACAGAGATGAACGAATACAAGCTAATCGAGGCAATGAGCCGCAGAGCGTATAAATGCAATATCAGGCATCCAAATGAGGTACGGATCCATTTATTTGGTGGATTTACGCTGATTAATTTTGAAGGAATACATATGGCCCATGAATTTCCGCCTGACGAACTGGAACTATTGATGTATCTTGCCATGAATCCCCATAAGGCTTTTCCGGCTGCCGTTTTAAGTGCTTTAGTCTGGCCCGGAGCGGATCCGGGGAACGGAGGAAAAGTCAGAAGGGCGGTATCCAATAACCGTAAACGTGGAATCAATTTATCCGGCCGTCATCTGATTGTCACAACGAACGCCGGATATCGGCTGAATCCGGATCTTAAGATTACCATCGATCTATCCGTATTTGACCAGCTGGAACAGGCAGCGTCCATCGTCAATGATGATGCTGCAGTCCAGCTGCTTGAAAATATGATGGACATTTACACGGGAGGGATTCAGATAACGAATAAAGACCTGAGCTGGCTGAAGAATGCCAGAACTGTGTACAATGATCACTATGTAAAAGCGGTGAACAGGCTGCTGGGCATTTATTTTATGAAAAGCAATTACAAAGAGCTGCATAAAAAAGCGGAAAAATCCCTGGCAATCAACCCGGCCAATACAGGAGCTTATTACTGGCGGATCCGCGCCTATCGAAAACAGAACTGGATCGAACTGGCAAATGAGCAGCTGAAGCTGGCCCGGGAATTCCTTCTGAAGGAAGAATATGCCGGATTACTGTACCGGTTGGAAAAAGCAGAAGAAAAAGATGAGAAGTAACTGAAACAGAACAAAACAGTTTCTGAATCAACATCAATGGTCGCTCAGAGTTGACTGAAAAGACACTCAGAGTGACCATTCCTTTTGCCATTTTGTCAGACTGAAAGCAGAAACGATCAATGAGTACAGACCGGTAAATATTGATTTTCAGGAAACGAAATCAATCATGCATATCTATGGACTTGAAAATGAAATTTGATCGGATAAAAACAAATAATCTGAAAAATGTATAGACAACTCGATTAATTGCTTTATAACAGCACACAACCGTATATTGTCCCAATTGTGTCGATATATGGGACAGGAATTTTCATATGAGATTCACAAGCGATACAATCTGGACTTTATCTTACACAGATATCAGACCCTTTTGGAAGTACGGTTCAGATGCAGGAACAAAGAATCCTGACATTGATTCTGAAAGGGGGATTACAATTATGGGATATAACGCAGAAGTGTGCGGACACATGATTAAAGAATTACGGGAAAGCCGGTCCATCAGCCGGACAATCTTCGCAGACGACATGGGAATTACCAGACACTACGTTTCAGTACTGGAAGGCGGCAACCGGGATGCTTCTATTGATCTGCTATGCAATATCGCTGATTACTTCGGTGTATCACTGGATTATCTGATCAGGGGGAAGAGACTTCCTTCTGATGTTGTAAGGAGCAGGATCGAAGAGGCGGTAAGGATACTTCAGGTGGTGGAAAAGGAATTGGGGGAGGGGAGTAGGGATATAAGTAAAAAGGATTAGAGGAACGCTGTATAATGGGAATTATTTGCTGCTTGTAAGTGTTTGAAAATGACGATATAATAGTCTTATTAATGGATTTGAATTATATTAAACGGATAATGAACGTAACTTCTCATAAGAAACAGAATTCATGCGGGCCATCTTTTCAGCAGAACCATAATTCTCAAGAAGATAAAGAGCGGTTTTTGAAAGACGCTCGTTAAAGAATGGTTTGAATTCAGGAAACGTATGATCCAATACATTTGTGATTTTAACAAGATAAAAAGAACGTTGACGAATTAATTTGTCGCGTAAACGAGTTAATGATTTTAAGGAATAAGCGTGGTAAAATCCTTTTGAATGGGGTTTGTACTCAACGGTCATTAACCAACGAGCTATTGATTCGCAGTCAACAGAGTCGGTTTTTGTACGCCTAAGTGTCTTCGATTTCTTGTATTCACTGATAAGCACAGGATTAACTTCCATGAAGGTTAGGAGAGAATTTTCAAGGAAGAGTTCAAGATTGAGAGCATAATGGGCAGTTGATTCAAACCCTATTCTTATGTCCTCAGGGTTGGAGAGGGAATTGATGATGGTAAGCAGTTCATCAGAGCCGGCTTTATTGTTTTTGATTGTGACTTTAGAAACCACTTTTTGATCAGCTGCAGAGATGATGCAGCAATCATGTTTGTACTTGGAAATATCAATTCCAATAAAGTACATTGACATAGGTTAATACCTGATAAATATTTTGAGCACTGCTGTCTTCCATAGAGAATTCGGCTGTGTAATCACGTAAATAAAAATGTCGAAGCGTTAACAAACTGATTAACAGTAATAGTCGAAAAGCTGTGGTCTGAGCCACCTCATACCAGTCAAAGCTGTAAAATTATAGGTACAAATTCACAGTGCCTTTTCAAAATATATCAGAGATGGATTGAAATACCCCGTAATATCTGGGAAAAATCCAATTACCATCTAAGATAATTGGATTATACGTGAGTATTATGTTACACAATGAAACCAGAACCTATCTGCGTGGACGAAAACCTTCACTTATTCCAGATGGTATTGAAAATATAGACCACCTGATTCAGAAACAGCCGGACATTACATTAAAAGAAATCATTGAAACGCTTGGTTTGCATGTTAGTGATGAAACCGTGCGCAAGGCTATCTTAAAACTCGGTTATGTCTATAAGAAAAAGTCTTTGCATGCTTCCGAACAGGAGTGTCCCCGATGTCAGGGAAAAGAGAAAGAACTGGGGCAGACTCATGTCGGAATACGATATAAACAATCTGGTCTTTCTTGATGAAAGCGGCGTAAATACGAATATGACCAGACTTTATGCCCGTGCTTTGGGTGGAGAGCGTGCTGTTGACTCCACACCGTTGAATACACCTCAGGGGACAACAATTCTGTCTTCAATCCGTATAAACGGCCAGACTGCTTATACAACTTATCCAGGAAGATTTTGATAAGGTTGATCGTGATAGATTAAAACAAGCATATATACATGCATATAATGGGGATTCCAGTTTGTTGGAGAATGAAATTAAAAGAATGAGTTTAGAACAAGATAAATGAACGTGTAGGAAGTAAGGAAATATTCGAGGAAAATGACAATATGAAAGAATATTGCTTTGTAATACAGCCATATGATGGTGGTGATTTTGACAATCGCTATGATGATATTATAAAACCAGCGCTTGAATCATGTAAAAAGCCGATCATTCCTCTACAGATGGAGGATTTGGAATTGAATTCTGGCTTTAAGTTTTATATAGGGAGCAGTCAGATTATTGCAGTTCCTGAGATTCGGCGGGATGCACCTTACACTGATTTTTTCTTCCAAGGGATTTGAAAAGGAAATACTCTTTGATATGCCTTCAGATGGAAAGCTGGAGTACCATCTGAAATCGATACTGACTGCTGATGAAATAGCTTCTTCCTATGACAGAGAGGAGGCTATCAGGCAAATAAAGGCTGAACCGACAGGTTATTCATTTGAACAGTTGGGAGTGGTTGGAGAAGCGGAAGATATAGAATTATTGAGGGAAATATTGACAACTCTTTCGGCGGGCATGAGCAATACAGATCAGCATAGGAATTATTTGATTGCCCGTTGTTCTGTTGCACTGGGTAAATTATGTATTAAATATTCCTCATTTGAGAATGCAGCAACTATTTCTGAGATATATGACAAGTATCCGGCTAAGAAGCAATATGGATACTATTTTGACAATATACTCAAAGCGCTTACGAGCAGTATCGATGAGAAATTCAGAATTGAGAATCGTGAGTTGCTTGCTATCGCAGAGATTGGTGATGCAGAGGCACAATATAAGAAAGCTAGGCTATATTCCGACAAAACATCTGTATATAAAAATTGGAATAAGGCGTTCTCTTATTATCTGCAGGCTGCTGAAGGCGGATACATTGATGCCATGATGCAAGTTGCAGCCCTTTATTATGTTGGTTTAGGATGCGGCGGCATGGATACTGCAAAGGAACAGTTCTGGTATAGGAAAGCCATGGAAGCAGGTTCAGATATGGCTATTTATTGTCTGGCGAATGCATTAGACCATGGCTATCTGGATCATGGAAGAGTGGGTAAAACAGACGAGGAAGCTGATGAAGCGATTTCTTTATACAAGATTGCATCCGAGAAAGGCATTGCTAAAGCTTCAAAGTCTTTGGCATTTAAATATTGGCATGAGTATGATGAGAAAGAAGCAAAACATTGGTTTCGTATTGGCGCTGAGCAAGGGGATGCGGAATGTCAGTTGCATACAGCAATGTATCTTTACCACTGTGATGCGGATAAACAGAATTTTTCTGATAAAGAAGAGGCATTCCGTTGGTATATGAAAGCTGCTGACCAAAATCATACTATGGCACAGTATGGTGCTGCCAGGTGTCTGTTCTATGGAGTTGGAACTGATAAGGATGAAGTGGCAGCCTTTGATTTGATTCGGCAGGCCTCAGAGAGTGGGAATGCTCCGGCACAAGAGGTGCTTTCCATTATGTATGGACGCGGGCTTGGAACTCAACAGGATTCTCAAAAGTGCGAATACTGGTACAGGAAAGCGAATAAGCTGGAACGGCTCGAGGATTACCAAAAGAAGTACTTTGATCATTTGAAGCTGCTGACGGAATCATATCCGGTGTTTGATGAGAATTATTGGTAATTAAAAAATTTAGGATATAGAAACAATATAAAATGAAAGTATCTTTCTATTCGGAAAATAAAATGGTTACATCCCTGTTCACGTGGAAAAATGTGGATGTTTTATTGCACTGATATCTGAGAATTATCTTGCATCATCTAATTGTAAGGACGAACTGAATTATGCCAGAGAATTGGAGAAACCACGTTTGTTAGTATATTTAGAAGATGTACAACTTCCTGGTGGAATGCGGATGCGCCTTAGCAGGTTGCAGGCTATTCATAAATACAAATATGTCTCTGAAACGGCTTTTATGCAAAAACTGCTTGAAACAAAAGGGCTGGAGTCTTGCTGTGAAGGAGCATATCCTATAGTAGAAGAAAACCATTGGCAAGTGGAAAGCAGGACGAGAGAACTAAGCAGAGAATACAAACCTACTAATCCGGATGCTGATATTCGCCTGATTCTTGCAGTTGATACATCCGGAAGTATGAGTGGATTCAGAATAGAGGCATTGAATAAAGCTATAAGAAAAATTCTTGAGGACGTTTTACATAAATATGGGGATACGGTTGATGTAGATATATTGCAATACAGTACGGAAGCGACGTGGATTTCGAAGTCAAGTTTGCCATTGCAAGCATCTGGAATGACCAATTACAGTGAGGCGTTAAAATGTCTGTTGGGATATGAATACCGATTTCCTAAATGCTCTCAATGTGCAGTTGTTTTTGTGACCGATGGATCCCCAACAGATCCATATCAGGATACGCTTTTTCAACTTCAAAAAGAAAACTGGTTTTATGAAGCCTTAAAAGTAGGAATCATGATTGGGAATGATGAAAGTTTAAAGGATGTTGCGGCGATTGTGGATTCACCTAATGCAGTAGTTAATGTTTCGGACCATAGTATATCCAGGGTGCTTGAAGCGGCTGCAGAATTCGTAATTACTGCATTGGAAACACGTAGGAATCAAATGATTATTGAAGGGAATATGTATGAAAACCTCGAAAGTGAACACATGAACGAATCAATAGTACTTAATCTGCGGAAGATGGGACAGTAATAAAATGGAAACTAATATTATGGAAAAGAGAACGACAAACCCAAACCCCGGCATGTACGAAGGCAGTGCCCCGTATATCTTTATCAGCTATTCTCATCGGGATACCATCAGCATGACTGCTGTCTGCAATGTGTTAAGGCTGAGTGGCGGGCGTTTCTGGTATGACAGTGGCCTGCATTCCGGAGACGACTGGAATATGGTGATTGCATCACATTTGGAAAAAGCGGCGGTGTGCCTGTTGCTCTTGTCAAAGGAAGCTGCCACATCGGAGTATGTTAAGAATGAATTGAATTTCGCACAGAATCATAGAATTCCGATACATGTGGTTTTGCTGGAAACTTTTGAACTGCCAATCGATATTGAGATGATGCTTGGCAGAATCCAGATGATAGAGAAGACGGCGGGATATGAACAGAAACTGCTGGAATCTCTTCCCGGTGAGCTTTTTGATTCCACTTTCGAACAGTCGGAAATTATTCATAATGGAATCGACCATCCGATGTTTCAGGTGGGTGATGAGATCGCCAATCGCCAGGGAACAATCTATTATCATGGTGCCCATAAGGCCTTGGGATATGAGTTGCTGGTGCAGGCAGATCATAACAGCAATGCCAGCAGAGATATGATGCTGAGTCAGGCAAGAATCGCTGCGAATCTGTCGCATCCGGTATTCCCGAAAATATATGATGTAATGATCAAGAACGGGAACATGTATACTTTCCAGGAATATCGTGGCGAAGTATTCCTAGATCATTATCTGAAGGATCACAAACTGCAGGAGACAGAGATTGTGGAATGGATTTCCACTATTATTGACGCAGTGGATTATCTGTTCGCACAAAACCTTGGATTCAGAGATTTTGCACGCGGAAGTCTTGTTGTTACCCGGAATAAAAAGCTTGCCATGACCCGCCTGCAGAATAATTACTACGGGGTTATCAGGCTTCAGTTGGAAAATCGGCAGTACTATTTTGAAAAAGAAGTCGAAGAAATTGCGGTATTGCTTTACCAGCTTTGTACGGGGAATGTTCCGGTTCTTCCATTTGATATGATAAGTAGTGACAGATTGAGCAAACCTTTTGTAGATAAGGTGAACCTGATTCTTCAGAAGAGTACGAAAGAGGATCGTCGGATAAAATACAGTTCGTTCAGAGGAATTATCACGGATCTGAATCTTAAGCGAATCAGTATGAGAGATGCCAGGTTCCTTAAAAAGAGGCAGGCAAAATTAAGGGAATACGAGACCATAAAGAAAAATAATCTGAGCGGTGTATTTACAAGCAATGATAACGCAGTCAGCAAAGGAAATCTGGAGGAACAATTTGGCTTTGAATCAACTGTAGTGCTGACCAATGAAACTCCTGCAAATGCTCCTCTTATCAGAATCAGGATCTGTTCTACCGGTCAGGTGCTGGAGTTTGCCAAAGATGCGATAGTGATCGGAAGAGGACAGACCTGTGATATGGTTTTGAACCAGCCGGCCTTAAGTCGCTTTCATGCTAAGGTGTATAGGTTATCCGATGACGAATATGTGCTGGAAGATATGAATGCTTCTAATGGTACTTTTACCACATCGACGAATCAGCAACTTGAACCAGGGCAGAAGGTAAATATCCGGAAGGGAGAGATTATTCAGCTGGCACATATAAAATTGCAGATATGTTAGGACCTGAAAAGCGAGTCTGAAAATTTGCTTCAAAGTATGCGGGGGCCGGGGTATAACAGAATCATAAGAGCTACAGATAATGTTGCAGTAAGCAACACTATCTGTGGCTCTTTTTTTGATGCCTGAAATTTTGCAAGATGTTTCAAATTTTTCATTTTTAGTTTCCATGCCGGAAATTCTCTGACGATGAGGAAACACATTTTCCATGGGATACTTATTTCAAATCAAACAACAAGGCTTTGATGAGTGAGTATTTCACTTGGAAAGGAGAGGCTTATGGCTGAGAAGAGTGTTTTCATCAGTAAGATGGTGTATCCGTTTTTTGAAGAGGTTCATGTAAATATCGATTGGTTTGCAGGCTTTGCGATGAGCCAAAAACGCAAGTGTCAGATCGGTCTTCATCAGAATTTTCTGATGGCTTATCCGGATGAGAAGGTTCTTGAGATTTCTTCCACGAGTCTGATGTCTCTTGGATCAAGGCTTAGCGCAATGAACCTGAGCAAAAGAACGCAGAAGGGGCTGACGACAGTGGAGAGCGCATTCCAGTCTTCTCGTATCTACAGTGATGGTGTAAAGACGGTAGGCCCGTTTCCGGATTATCTGTTCCTCCCGGGAAGGGAGTGCAAGAAGCTTGTAAAGGAGGCTTCGGAAGGAATGCATTCGTACATGTATGAGTTTGATGGCATGACGTTTTATGCGCCTGCCTGGCATATATCTCAGTTCTACGATTTCCTATATCTGAACGCTCTTCTAGAACCGGAGAGCAAAGAGGTGAAAGAACAACTTTTGGCGGAGAAATTCACTTGTTTTACAGATCTGGCAACTAAATCGCTGAACTGCCAGGCGAGATCTGCGGCTATCTTTGTGGGTTTGACCAGAGCAGGATTGATTGATGAGGTCAGAGATTACGAGTCTTATCTGAAACTTTTTCGGACACAGGCGAATGGAAAGGCTGCTGGTCCTCAGGCCTATGAGCATGTACAACTCCTGTACAAGGAAAAGGTTAAGCTGTTCTCCAAGGTTGTGCCCTGCAGATTCCGTAAGGCCGATGTGGAAACCTATTATGCGGAACATTGCAGCATGCTGACAAATCGCAAAGAGGAAAACAATTATCTGGATCTCAGATGCGGGTAAAGTTTCAAAAGCTATTTCTAAGGCTGATTCCAACCGGGAGTGATGAAACTCCCGGCTGGTGAGATAGTTATATCAGAACAGAAAATAACACAGATTCAGGGAGGAAAAAGTTATGTGGGATTTCGGATACAACGAAGAAACAATGATCAACTTACGGGATTCTGTGCCTGGCATCGTAAAGGGACAGAGCAGATCAGGTCTGTACATC
Organism: Dorea sp.; assembly: GCA_016295505.1. Taxonomy (GTDB): domain Bacteria; phylum Bacillota; class Clostridia; order Lachnospirales; family Lachnospiraceae; genus Dorea_A. The sequence goes on along the minus strand of JAEDLC010000003.1, from coordinate 34,682 downwards.
GACCTGAATATAGAAAATGACTTTGATGACTGCAAGGAAATTGTCCCAGCTTTCGGTTACTGGACCGGAAGACTCCCGGTTGGCACAAAGGTGATGTGCAGTATCAGAAAACCGGCCAGAGAAGATAAGGACATTCTGGTTAGTGTCGATTCTGTAGTTTACGAAGATGAAATGGCTGCATAAGGGGGTGATGGCGCAATGCCGCCATCAATTAAAACGCTGACAAATCAGCAGTGAGACAGAGAGGAGTGGTGTGACATGAAAACACGCGATGTAACGCAACTGATGGATAGAATCCGTCTGGAATATGGATTTACACAGGAGGCAGCGCAGGACAGAGCCATACAGGCGCTGGAAAACTGTCCCCCTGCATTGGCTCAGAACGTAGAGGAGTGGGCAAAAGGGCAGAAACTGACTGACATTTACATCGGTCAGTATTCGTTGCCGATGATTCTGGCAATCTGGAAGAACAGGGATTTTCTGAAAGCCATGGAGGTTATGACCGAACTGGCTAAGGGCAACACAGAAATCGCTGAGCTGAAGATCTGGAATATGCGGAGGTAGACTGGATGGGAGCATATGGTGTACATCCCACCCGGTATGGGAATCTGAGTAATGATCAGCTCTATGCCATGTTCCGCGAATCAACTTACAGCAAGCTTGGGGAGAGCGAGAAACTGGATCTTCTTCAGGAGACTGTGAACCGTGATGCTCTTGAGAAGGGTGAAGTTGGTGCTCCGGAAGTACGTTTTGCAGATTTACCGGCAAACGAGAGCGGCAATGCGGCCAACGGAGTGATCAATGTAAACCGGGATATGGCTGTCAATGGTACGCAGTCCTTTGAATATAACGGACAGACAATTCAGCATTCAATCAGTGATTACAACGTTCAGTCTCTGAACACGGTTTTGCATGAAAACACCCATTGTTTTCAGGATCAGATCATCGATGGGACGATAGCTATTGAGGATGCTCAGAAGACGGCTGAGTATCAGGCAAACAGCTTTACATCCAGTGCTGTCCTGCTGGATGGAAGATATCAGCTGGGCAGCCAGTATCTGATCGGTGAGACTGCGAATGGGTATTACTGTTATTACTTTCAGTCAACGGAACGAGACGCATTCCTTGGCGCAGAAGAGAAGACAGCGGCAATACTGAGTGGACTTACAGAGAAATATGGTACAGAACCATCATTTGAAGCGTATGCCAAATCAGTAGAAACAACAGGATATCACGCGACGGAACGGGAAGCAATAGAGAGGTTCCAGAATCTGAATTTTGAACGGGATCTTAACCAGACTCTTCAGAATCAGTATTTTGGCACCAACGTTCCAGTGGATAAGAATACAGAGGCAGCGGTGAAGGCTGAGATGGTCGCAACCCACAGAAGTCTTCAGCAGCAGATTACACAGGCAAACAATTTATCAACAAAGGAGGACACGAAGATGTCATTTGATCCGAACAAACCGGTAAGTCTTGAAGAATACAACGCAACCCTCAGAGGTTCAGTGAATGCCTATTATGAGCATGCAATGAACGATCCGACGATGTCAAAGGAAGAGGCAATCAAGTCCACAGCGGAGATGAGTGAGAAGTATATTGATGCGGTTCAGGAGTTCCAGGAATCACAGGGGATGCAGACTACTGCCGGTGTAGGCACGAACGAAGGCGTCCAGTCCGTTGAATCCAATGGAATCCAGGCAGACATCAATGCATTAGATGCGACAGGTGTTACTGCCGGAGATACCGGTGCTGTAGATTCCGGAGTAAGCGGAGGCGGTATTGGTGATGATGACTTGGGAGGAGGTGTGGATAATGATGGGGATGGCATAGACGGCGGTATGGATGTTTAAGTAGAAGGAGGTTTGATATATGCATAGTTCTGAATACAGTTCAGTTGATCCTGCAAACGGAAATGTAACCTGGGAAGGACCGCTTTCCCTGGAAAAAGGAAATCATTCGGGAATGCCCAGCCGAACGGATGCTTATCTTCCGGGCGATGAAAGAGGACATGTTAACGCATCTTCGTTGGGAGGAGGCAACACTACTTCGAACATAGTGGCGCAGCATCATGATTTGAACCATGGAGGCTATCTGTCTGTTGAAAATGGCGAGCGTAATGCGATGCAGAATGGTGCTGTCATTGATTCTGAAAAAACTGCATTTGTCGATAGTCAGCCAGGAGACAGACCGTCAACATTTACGGTCAATGACACGGTCACCTATGCAGATGGCCATTCAGAAACCATTCACAACTCTTTTACCAACGAGAGTAATGCTGATCAGGTCGAATGGAATGATATTTCATCGTCTCTTCCGGGAACATACGACGCACCAAATCCGGGAGATAGTCTGCGCGAGTCTATGAGTTCTGAGGAATATGCTGATCTGATGGAGGCGACGGATGCGACATTATTAGATTTAGGCACAGACTATGCGCCGTCAGATTTCTCTGGCGACCCATATGCTTCGGCTGAAAATGAAAGTGATATTTCCACCGATATTTCGGATGATTCGGTCACCGATGGTGGTATTGATGATGGCGTTGATGACGGCCTTGACATTTAAAAGGGGGAATGCATATGGCATATGATTTTGGACAGAAACGAATCGGGACAGGCAGCAATCAGGAAAGAAACAGTGGCATGTACACGAAGACCATCTTAGGGCAGAGCGTCGGAGACATTCCGGTTCCTGTATGGACAGCGGATAAATCACGAAGTCCGTTTGTTGCATTTCAGGATCCGAAGACTCAGAAGTTGTTCGGTTTGAGCAGGGATATGCTTGCCTATGGCTTATTGGCTCTTGGAGCACCCGGCACTGGTAAGACAAATTTCTTTAATATGACACTGGATCGCATGCTTGCCACCATGCAGCCGACAGATGTGATTATTATCTTCGATACAAAGGGTGATTATCTGGAGACTTTCGGAAGCAGAATTCCGGACAGTATGAAGGTTGTCATCGGCAATGGCGATGCATATCGCAGGGTTACCTCCTACCATAATATTTTTGCAGAAGTAATGCCACGGGGAAATGATGGAAAACTGGTCTATACGCCGGAATCCGACGAAGATGCACTGGAACTTTGTGAGCAGCTGTTTCAGTCCATGCAGAGTGAAACACAGCCTATTTTTCCGGCAATGGCAGAGCAGGTTGTTGCAGCTGTCATGATTTATTTCATGAAGACTTACTGGCGTTCTGATCAGTCGAAACTGAACAACAAAGAACTTATTAATTTCTTTACTCACAGTACCAATGAGGATCTTAAGAAGATTCTTAGCCTGGATTATATGTCTGATCAGCGCAGCTGCATTGACTATATCTCAGGCAAGGGAACCCAGACCCAGGGTGTGAACTCTTATGTCGGTTCCATGTTGAGGAAGATGTTCGTCGGTCCGTTTGCACAGGCTGATCCGGCAAGAGAGTTCTCTATGAGAGATATCATATGCAGCGGAAAGAAGAAAGTTGTCTTTATTGAGTATGACCTTCGTAAAGGCAGACTGCTTGCCCCTATGTATGGCATTCTCATCGACAGAGCTCTTGCTAACGCACTGGGTGGAAGACAGCAGGTGAAAACCAATAAGTACTTTCTGCTAGACGAAATGCTCCTCCTCCCGAGGCTCGAGCATCTGTCAGACAGTTTAAATTTCGGGCGTTCTCTGGGAGTCAGGATGATGTGCGGACTTCAGAATACATGCGGACTTGAGGAGCAATATGGGGAGGCTGGCGCAAGGAACATCCTGTCGTCTTTCCAGAACATGGTGGCGTTCAGATCGAACGATTACGATACCAGACAGTTTGTTATCAATCGCCTGGGTGAGAACTACCAGAACTTCAGTTTTTCCGCACAGCAGGCAAATCTCAATATCCAGAGGGCTGGTCACACGGTGGAAGACTGGAACCTGTTGAAACTGAAGAACGGTGAGGCAGTGGTGTCACTTGCGGGTGAAGATCCGTTCCTGTTTACGATGCCGTTGTATGGTTAAAAAGAATGGCTGTTTCCTGTAGCTATCCGGCTGCAGGAACAGCTCTGAAACTGCAGATTTACTTTATTATCTTTATGTGAGGGGGTGTGTTCATGGAGTCTGTAAAGAGCATCCTGATCAATTTTTGTAAGGGTTTCGGCATCTGGTTCCTGTTGCTTCTTTTTAACACACGCAGCGGAGAAGCCGATGTTAATGGATTTAAGATCGTCCTGGATATTATCATTGCTGTCATTTTGGTTGGCAATTATAAAACAGGAAAGTACATTGCTTTGTTGACTGCGGCTATGACTGTCGTTGTAACTGTGCTGACCCTTCCAACTGGCCTTGAAATCCTTCTGCTAACAGGAATTTCCATTCTTGGTGGAGTTTTGCTGAAAACAATGCCGGAGGATATCCTGACGACTCAATCGAGAGGGACGAGAACTTTTGATTGTGGAACGACCGGTTATGATTCTCTGAACTGGAAAAGCCGGAATTTTTTAAATCCTTTTGAAAGTTATTTTTATTCACCGGATAGTGGAATCAGTATTTGCAAAGGGATTATCCGAAGAACCTACAGTACAGTTCCGACGGTAACTACCAGGGTGAGGATTCACCAGAGTATATGGCAGCGACTTCTGGGCTTCTGCGATGTTTCGTTTCAGAACAATTATACAGGCCAGCAGTTTGGCGAGGATTGTCTGAAGAATATCCGGTTTCGTTCAGCAATGAAACTGATGCAGATGCTCCCGTAGGAGCGCAGGTGATAAGTATTAGAGAATCAGAATGCCGGATTCATATATGAATTCGGCAGGAAGGAGTGAAACTATGAGTAATAAGGGAATGATTATCAATGAATGTGAGCGTATGAATGCAGCAAGACGTGTGTTCGAGGGGCGTGTTGACAGCGCATCCTTTTTCCGCAATATTCACGGCGATCTTCTGATCAGCGGAGTTGAAGCAGGAAATCATGCAATGGTGCTGGATCTGTTCTGTAGTGGTCTTGAAAAAAATGACATGCCCACAATCCTGCTTACCAGTCATTCGGAACTGATGACGGTTATACAGCAAAAAATAGGTGCACATGAGATTGATTGCGTTATGACATCATGTCCCGCGGATAAGAACTATCATCCATTTTATGGCATGTCTGCGCAGCAGATTCTGCGATTTGTCCGGATGACGGCAGAAGAGATGGGATATGGCATCCTGACCGATCAGGTCATGATTTATGCAGCGGCTGTTTTGAATGTCGTTGCTGCAAAGTATCCGGTATCCCTGCCGGCCATTGTGAAGCTCCTGAATGAGGATGATGATTTTATCTCCGAATTTGCTCTGCAGTCAGGTCTCTCCAATGTGATTGCCGATAATATTCGCGCCAATCATGAAGCGGGCATTGTGCTTCGCAGGCTTTTTGAACGATTGGAGGAAATTTTTGAAGATATCTATACCCCTGGCAGCGATACCAAGTACAACTTTCAGAGCGGAGCGAAGGGGAACCTGGCCGGGATGGCTATGTATGCTTGTTCCGGCAATCAGCATATCTTTAACTCCTATCTGAAGGAAGAAATCTTCCATACCCTGAAACGCGTGCCGCGAATCCGTATCATCCTCGATGAAATGCAGTTTGTGGATGAAAATGACGAATTAATGAAGTATCTCATGCAGGCCAGACGTCAGGGCAAGATTGAACTGATGATGGTTTCGCAGAATGTCAGAGAAACCATGCACGGTAATGCAGAGCTGGATTTTCCGAATGTGGTGCTTTTCCATCATGGTACACCAGCTGCAACGGATGATCTTTCACGTGATCTGTTCGGCTCTTATCAGTATCATTACCCGGTCCCGGTTGCCGGAGACACACCACATATCCTCGTATCATTCAAGCGTGCGGTTCACTGGCAGCCCCAGACCGAAGAACGCCTTCGTGTCCGAAGTCAGGATATGTATGCGAGACCGGGACTTTTTGGAGGAACATCTGATTATCTGGCGGTTAAGACCACAGCGAATGCGAATGTCTATCTGATTCGTACATCGGAATTCCTGCCTGCTGTGGAAGGAGTTCCGGTTGTAGTGTGATATTGCCAATGTATCGCACTGCCAGAGGAGGAATTAGTTTCAAAAAAGGCTGAAATTTAAGTTTCAACTCTGGCTGCAGGCATACCTATAAGAAACAGATTCCTGACCTTACAATAGCTTTAACAACAAACGAAAGGAGGTCGGGAAGATGACATCATATACAGATACAGGTCCAAAGGAGGTGGCGTGCACATGAGACGTGCAGGAAATATCTTTGAACAGGAAAGCTACAGAGGAACCGGAGTCAGGACCATGTCGGGTGTAACGCTTACGCTGATCATTTGCTCCGTGCTTTCAGGGATGACAGCTATCGGCATCATAGCTAACTTTGGGGCGGTGACAGCGCGGATCGCCATTTTCATGGCCAACTTGTTGTCCTCCGGCTTTCCAATCCTGATTGTGATAGCAGCTGTTGTTTATTTTACCGTGCGGCTGAAGTGGAAGCTGCGCAGGAGCTTTTGGGGGTGGTGACAGACATGGATTATCAGGTAGTTACAGTGTGGACCGTGATCAAACGGTTCCTGATCGGATGGGCCATAGCAGGAGCACTGCTGGTGGTGGTCAGCTGTGTCAAATATAAGGAGTTTATCGTTACGGCATTTGCCAATAACACCTGGGCATGGATTAATGCGGTCATGCCGATTGTGATCATGGTATTTGCCATCGGTTATATCATCAGATCTTTGTTTAGATAGAAGGGAGGATTGCACAATGAATGCATCTGTAATGAATGGTAACTTTAATGGATATGCAGGTTTTGACAAGGAGGAAAAGCATATGGATATGATCAGAACCGGAAGATATAAGAACTATGGCCAGCTTGAGGATCAGGCAGCAGGCACTGCGGACGTAGAGGCATTTGTATTCAGAAATGGCGAGGTGGTACCTGCAAACCAGGCAGAGAATTCTACAACTCCTGTCATTAAGACAGCCAATGAGCCGAACTTCGGCCAGCTTGAGGATCAGGCCAGTGGAATGGCAGACGTGGAGGCGTTTGTATTCAGAAATGGCGAGGTGGTGCCTGCAAGCCAGGCGCAGAATTCCAGCACCCCGGTAATCAATACGGCACCTGAGAAGAACTACGCACGATAAGGAGGGATGCAAATGTACTGGTACGAAAAAGAGAACGGCGCTTTACTGCAGTTCGAAAAAGATACTTTCCTGAAGTTTATGCGTGAGTATAACCATCCGAACATGAAGATGATGTTTGGTTACGACAAAAAACACAGATTCTGTGTGGATGTGACCCTGCCGGTTAAGCCGGCACCGGATCAGCGCTGGCGAACCTTTGTATTCCATGTGGTATACGAGCATGATCACCCAGGCAGAGATGCCGATGGCCTCTTTGGTGGCTCAATCAAAGTGTACCCTATGACAAAGCTGAAGCCGGGATTCCATCATCTGATCTCTGATTCCACGATGGGCCTTCCGTACATATGTCAGGTAAAATCTACGGACCCTGCTTCTGTGAATGGCTATACCGCCATGACCAGAGTTCTTCGTTGGATCGATGTGTACTGTGTATGGGAGAAGACCGGTGTAGACCGCGACAGATAATGGAGGTGCATATGTTTCAGCGTAAGGGAAAGTATTGTGTTTATATTACCTGCAATACCTACAGAGGGATGCTGCTCGAGGCGGGGCGGCATCCTGGCAACGAAAGCATTATCCAGATGCCGGGCATCCGCATCGGAAATGACTTCTTTTTTGACATGGTATCGGACAGCGGTATCAATGCCACCTATACGCCAACTATGTGTGAGAAGGATCATGTCTATGCCGATCATTTGTCAACGCGTCTCAGCGAATATTATGACTTCTCAAATGGTAAGCTGACCGTCTCTCAGGTTCACAGACATCCAGATGGGTACCTGCATTTCAGCCCTGGTGATCATCCGGCCAACATCAAGCTTGCACAGCAGTTTGGCGGTGTTGTAAACGGACTCATCTTCATTGACCCTGAATTCCGGATTAAGTTCTGGTATATCGATGAGAATGGCGACGAGACAGAAGCAGAGTATGAGATCAACGATAAGGCAGTCAGAGCGGCCATGCCCCGTATTGACCTGCACAGACTCAAAGAAACCGTAGAACGCAATGAAGCCGCAAGAAAGGCGGCCAAAAAAGCAGAGCGTAGAACGATTGCAACAGCCGAAGATAAAGGATCAATCCGCACAAGATTGTCCGATTTGTTCAGGAGACACTCAGAGGAGGGAAAATATATGGATAACAGAACAGCAAATGCATTACAGACGGCAGCGGTATCGGCCGAAACAGAACCGGTTAAGACAGAAACTGAAGAAGTTACTTTTGTGGACAATACGGCAGAGAAAGGAACATCTGAGGAAGCCTTCATGGACTTTGAAAAGATGCAGGAGGCGCTCAGACCATACACGGTTCTGATCCCGGAAGAGTACCGGAAGCAGCGTTATGAGGGTGAACTTTGGGGCTATTACCACCCAGAGACCAAAACTTATAACATCGTACAGGATGCGCTATACGACGCAAGAACAGATGCAAAGGCCTTGGGTATGGCGGTCAGAAAAGAGCACACAGGGAGAAAAGGCGGTGACATTTCCGGTCAGTTTGGTCTTTCCATTGTCTGGGATGAAGAGCAGGCAGAAATCTCTGTCAGAGATAATGCAGGAGCAGAGATCAATATTGATTATTACTCCACACGCCAGGATGTATTTTCCAGAAACCAGGGAATCGTAGAGCAGGACAGAATGGCAGCAAAGCAGGCCATCATTCCCGGTACCGGATCCGGTGGTTTCAAGGTTGGCCTGGAACTGGTAAGAGCAGGGATCGGTTCCCTGATTGTAGCTGACAACGACATTCTTGCTTATCACAATGTATGCCGTCACGAATGCGGTATCCATGATGTGGGTTGCTATAAGGTTGACTGTTTCAAGGAGAGAGCTGCTGACATCAATCCGAACTGCAAGATTTATACCTTCAGGGAGCTGATCCAGCATGTGGATCCTGCTGAACTTGAGAAGATTATCTGGAAAGATTCTATTATCATTTGCTGTGCTGATAATCGTCATTGCGGCTATGTCTGTAACGAGCTGGCAGATAAATACGGCATTCCGATGATCGATGCAGGCTGTGGTCCGAGAGCCTCCACAGGAGAGGTGTTCTGGTATAAACCGAATTCCGGCATGGCATGCTACACCTGTGCTTATGGCGAAGATAAGGGTGTCGATTACAGCAATCAGGCGGTGCGCAGACGTTTCTATGCGACGGAGACAGAACTTGAAAAGCTTCATTTCCAGCCGGGGATGTATATGGATATCCAGCTTACAGCGATCTTTGAAGCAAAGCTGGCTATCGACCTTCTGATGGAGAATGAGGAAGGCTATGAGGCAAAGCTGCTTCCATACATCAATCAGTGTACGGTGCTGCTAAATTATCCGATGGATCAGGATGTTAATCCGTACATGCATCTGTTTGGTACAGAGGCTGAGCGCAGGCCGTTTACCTGGAAGTCCGGACCGGCGCAGAAAAATGGATCCTGTTCCTATTGCGGAGCAGAGAAATCATCTTCAGATATCGGATGTAATACTGTGGCATAAGTTTCAAACGTAGTTTCAGCAGAAACAAAAGCCGCCGGATGATGAAATGATCAGAAGAGTTTATCCTTAAATCATCAAAAGACAGGGAGGAAAACAAAATGAGCACAATGGATTTGCTTAAACTGATGATGGTACTTTCCGGTGGCTCTGCTGAAGGCAATGCTTCCGATGAACTGAAGAAACTGGATGATCTGCTGACAGAAGCAGGTATTCCGTTTGAAAACTTTGGAATGCAGATTTGCTACTACGGACCGGAAGGGCGTCCGAAGCCGAAAGACAGTAATGTCTGGCAGGGACCGGGCATAGGCGCTGTATGCAGTGTTATTGCAAGCGGGTACGGATCTTCTGAGGGACTTCTTGAAATCAGCGGACTGATGACACGGGAAGAGATGGACAGAGTTCATGATACTGCACTGGGGCATCTTACTGCTGAAGATGTATTTGCACGTATCAGGACGCATTATGAGTCCTGTAAGTGAACGGACGGTTCTGTAAGGAGGCATTTCTAATGAGTTATGTACTGATCAATGGCAAACGATACTATAAAGATGACAGGACCGGCAGAACCACATTGGACAATGTGTCTCAGGCGGAAGCTGATCGCAGGGCCCAGAGAAATCAGGGGACAGCAGGGACAACCGGGACATATCGTCCGCAGACAGCAGCCGGAAACGGCAGGACAACAGGTAATGCAGGCAATGTGATTCATACCACTGGCACGGCTGGAACAACTGTCCATACAGGATTTCCGTGGAAGGCGGTTATTGTCTGCGCTGTAATTTTCTTATTTATCGGAGCGTTTTTCTACAACCGTTCTCATGTATCTTCGGAAGAGCAGGCCATCACCAACTACATGAATGCGCAGCAGGCGCAGGATCTGTCCGATACGGTGGAAGCTGAGACCGTCACAGCGGAGGATGTTCAGGACATTGATTCTGATGATGAAGCAGCATCTGAAGAGAATGCAGCATCGTCAGCCTATCTGATGCCGGACAGTTCAGAACGGTACCTGGAGGCCTCTGAGATTGAAGGTTACAGTCACGATGAGATTCAGATGATCATCAATGAGATATATGCAAGGCATGGACGTGAGTTTCATACACAGGAGAATATTGACTATTTCAGTGCACAGGCCTGGTATGAGCCGGTAGCCGGTAAGTCCGATGAAGAAATCGATAATGAATTCAATGCGTATGAGAAGGCAAACGTTGAACTGTTATGCAAATATCGGTAGATGCAGGAAATGGACTTATCAAAAGGAAAGGGGGAATCTCACGTGAGATATTCAGATAAAGATTGTATCGTAATTGGCTTCGATGAAGACCGTGTTCATTTGACATCTGTCATTTTGATGAACGGTAAAAGCGGACTGAAGAAGATGCTCCAGGGTATTCGTGGCAAGAAAGAAATGGAGATTTATCATGTTAACTTCGCTGATAAGACCTGTATTGATGTAGGGTGCGTCAGCCTGCCGCAGGATGTTCCGACTGTAGATTTGATCATCGAATTCAAGCCTGAAGAGGCTGGAGGAAGCGTAACAATCTGCAATACCAATCAGGTGTGGAGTTATATGGTGCAGGAAAATCCACAGGAGACCGAGAATCGGCCGGTGAATTCTGCAGAACCTTTGCTGCAGACGCAGGGGACACCAGCAGGCAGTGCAAAAAGCATCGTGGATAAGGATAAAGTCCGTGAACTTGAGCAGAAGAAGCAGACAAAAACAGTCTGGCCGGATGAACTGGCGGCGGAATTGAAGCGTGATATTTACGGACAGGACGAAGCTATCAAAAAGATCAGTGAACTGATTTCAGCAAATCTTCGAAGAAAAAAGCCGGAGGTTGAGGTTATTGTTCTCTTTGGCCCGACCGGTGTTGGCAAAACAGAGGTTGGAAAAGCTCTTCCGGGAGCACTGGAGAAGCTGACAGGACAGGCTTATGGGTTTCACCAGATTGCCCTCAACGAGTTCATTGGTGAGCATTCGGTCAACAGATTCTTCGGATCTCCGCCTTCCTATGTAGGCTATAAGGATCCTACAGTGTTTGAGCCTGTCCGCTCCAATCCATACCAGATTTTCCTGCTGGACGAGATTGAGAAGGCAACGGATCGCATCTATACCGGGCTTATGGAATGCTTTTCCAGCGGTGTGGTTCACCTTGCAGACAATTCACCGGATATTGACCTGAGCCATGTGATCTTCGTTATCACCAGCAATATTCCGGTAGATATGAAGGCTTATGAAGAGGCGTCAGCATTCCGAAAGAAGGAGATTTGCAGAAACACTCTCGCTAAGGCCTGCGGTCATCCGGAAATCGCCGGCAAGATTACGAACTGTCTGGCTTTCCGTGAACTTCCCGTAGATGCGCTTACAGACATTGTCAGCAAATTTGTGGTGGAAGAGCTGCAGAATTACGAGATGGAACTTGAGCATATGGACGAGGAACTGATGGTGCAGCTGAAAGAACAGCACAGCAACTATGGCGCCAGAGGCGTCAGGGACGCTGTGAGGGAGGCAATCACAGCAGCAACTGTGTATGATCGCAATATTGGCCGATACAAAGGCCGCAGGGTTACACTGTCAGGTGATATCGAAAATATTGTCATAACGATCGTACCGGAGGAGGAGACAGCTCTTCCTGCCGGGGCCTGACAGTAGGCATGATTTGATCAGAAATGTGTTACAAAAGTTTCAAAGACAGTTTCAGTTCCAGTGGGATGCCGCAGATGTTGAAACAGAAATAAGGGTTTAATATTAAATCATCGAAAGGAGGTGATCGGATGTACTGGTCAGGATTTATTCAATGAAGCAGGGTATCCTGTCTCACCCGCCCAAAGAGACAGGGCAGTACGAAGGGAGGTGCTGCGGTGCGCAACGCTGCGTGGTGAAGCCGGATAGTGCACGATCCGGTGGAACCCCTTCCGAAGTGCATTGTGCTCAGGCAATGAACGCCTCTGATGAGTCTTGGAAGATTAAGACGAAAGCACAGACACATTGGATACATTGGTAATTACATATAGGCAGTGCAGATAACAGTTACTTCGAGTCTGGTTATCGAGAGGTGTGGGTTCGAATCCCACCGGGACAGTTGAACTGTTTCGTAGCTTAACGGTCGAGCGCTTTGTTTTCTGTTATCGCCCATTCTCTTATATGTGGTTATAGAGGATGCCGTGCTGAGTGATCCACCGGTTCGGCAGTTTCATTTGAAAAGTTAAATATCATGTAGCAGTGCAGATGGCAGTTACTTCGACTTCCGGTTTCGAGGGATGTGGGTTCGAATCCCACTGGGACAGCATAGCTGTTCTGTAGCTTAATGGGAAAGCACTATGTTTACTGTTATCGCCTATTCTCTGCATGTTATTTATATAAATAGTCACATATTTCCCCATACACTTAAGAAAGATGGAGGTGCCCAAATGGCTAAGTTCAACACAACCAACACAATCAAAACCGAAAACCGTTCCGGTCATGCAGCATACCGCATGAGTAAGAAGGAACAGCTTATGACAGCAGTAGTTACCACCATGTTTGGTGAGGAAAAATACTACGGATCCACGGATAACGAAATCATTCAGCTTGCAACAGAACTCTGTAAGAAGCATCCGGAGTTTGTCAGCAACCTTGCCTGCTTTGCACGAGAGGTCTTCAATATGCGTTCTGTAAGCCATGTGCTTACTGTCGTAATCGCACGTGAGGCATCTGCATATACCCGACAGACCGTTCGCAGCGTTGTTAAGCGCCCGGATGACATGACGGAGATCATGGCCTGTTACAAGAATATGTATGGCAAACCGTTCCCGAACGCTTTAAAACGCGGGGTGGCTGAGACGATTCAGAACTTTGATGAGTATCAGCTCGCAAAATATAATGGCGGCTGCAAAGAGATGAAGTTCCGCGATATTCTCCGTATCGCGCATCCGAATCCCAAGTCCAAAGAGGTTGAGGAACTCTTTGGTAAGATCTTAAATGACACCCTTGAGACTCCGTATACCTGGGAAACAGAGCTTTCAGCACGCGGAAATACGAAGGAAGTCTGGGACGAGCTTATCGCATCTGGCAGAGTTGGCTACATGGCATTGCTTCGTAACCTTCGCAACATTATTAAGTCCGGTACGGATATCACTCCGGTGCTTGCGATACTTTCTGATTCGATTCAGGTGAAGAAGTCGAAGCAGCTTCCGTTCCGTTTCTTCAGCGCTTATCGCATGCTTGAGAAGGAAGGACTCATGACCGACGAGATTCACCGTGCTCTTGAGAGCGCAGTTACCGCTTCGGTTGATAACATGGAGAAAATCAAGGGAAGAACACTTATCGCCGTTGATATATCCGGTTCAATGAGCTCCCGGATTTCTGCAAAGAGCGACATCCGCTGCTCTGATATCGCTTCTTTACTCGGGGCGATGGCAAACAAGCTTTGTGAAGATGCAACGGTATGCTACTTTGAAGCATCGAAGACCCTCTATCGTGAATATTACAGACGACGCGGAATGAAATTTCCGGAATCCATGTATAAAGACAGCGAAGAGAGAGGATATCGTATTGCAAACTATGGCAAGTATGATTCTGTTCTTGAAATCGCATTACAGAACTCATTTGCAGGCGGCGGCACGGACCTTTCACTTCCGATGGAATATGCATTGGAGGTTGATAAGGGCAAGCGCTTCAAGCCGTTTGACAGAATCATCTATTTCTCTGACAACGAGTGCAATCGTGGCCTTGAAATCACCATCCAGGGGCTTGTGGACAAATACCGCAGCAAGTACAACAAAGACTTCTGGGTGCATGGCGTAGATCTTCAGGGCTATGGTACACAGCAGTTCTGCGGCGCACACTTTAACCTCATTGCAGGCTGGAGCGACCGTGTACTTGCGTTCATTAACCTTGCGGAAGCAGGGATGGGAAGCCTGGTAAAGGAGGTGGAAAACTACAACAAATCCGAGAAAACTGCATAACATAGAGCTACGTTCCCGAGAATAAGGAGGTGATCAGCAGATCCTGGGACGGAGGGAACTATACAAATTTAGAAAAGCGGAGAGGCGGACATCGTTTTGTAATGGCTCATAGGAAGATTGACGTAAGAACAGGTGAAGATTAATTCAGATTGTATAATCACCAGTGTGCAAGAAGAAGTGAATGAGCGGCAGTGATCTATTAGAGAGAGAACATCTGCCGCTCATTCTTATTGAACGTAGGAATTTATTTTGAATTATAAGTTCTTCGAGTTATCGCGTATATTATCAGGAAACCATGCAAGGGTTATAATATCACCGGTTTGTTTGATGTTGGATTTGTCTATTGCAACGAAATCCTTTGCGGTATAGTTGTAGCCCAAGATATACTGTCTATCCATATCTATATTTTTGTCCTTGCGAGCTTTTCTTTTATCACTTTTAGCTCCGCATTCAGAATCAATCTCGTGCATGATAACACGCTTGTCGGTTTCAGAGTAAATGGGTTCTCTTTTTGCGGCATATCGATTCCAATTATTGTTGTCAGCTTCACAAGTGGCATAGTCTTTCATGGCTTCTGAAAGATTTTGCAGATTTCCCAATGAGGTAATACAGCCATGCATGCGGGCAACATATAACTGATGTTTTGGATTTCCCGCTTTCATATAGGCCAGTACTTCATTTGGGGTTGCTGCCTGCCAACCACGAGATATTGCCCATCGCAACCAGCGAGAGTGCTCATATCTTAATAGTGAGTTTTCATTATCGTTGGATTCGATAGCTTTTTTGAATAAATCAGCCATGGTCTGTATGCTGGCAGATGACAGTTGCTCATAGCTTTCAATTGGGATTATGTGACTTCCTGAATCAGGCTCTGTCTGAAACAGTCTGTAAGGCATTGAGAGAGCCACAGCCATTGAGGAGTCACGATTGTAGCATCTCGAAAAATAATCCTTTAGTGTTGCAATTGTTTCCTTATCAGACGCAGAAATCTTAACACCCGAGTATTGCAGATGAGTAGATTGTGCCATTTTTTCCAGGTATCCACCGTCGATGTTAAGCCAGGAGTATCTGTCATATAATGTGCCAAATGATACCAAATTATAATTATTGAACCATTGGTTACCGGAGTCGATCGTTTGGACAACTAGGTGGTTAGATAAATAGGCGATATCTGTATTCTGGCAATAAAAGGCAATAACAGGGAGATCACTTTTCTGTGGACTTTTTCCAGAAGTAATGATATTTCGGATATTCCATTCGCGAATTTTAATTGCATAATCAAGATTATCAATATCTGATTCAGTGCTTACAACATAATAATTATAAGCATCTTGCTCGCGAGCATTCAAAAGTTCGAGTTCCTTGAAAAGCTCGGGGGAAGATGTATTTTGAATCGGTATTGGATTGATTTCTACTTTTGAAGTTCCATCTATTCCTGATACATTTCCGAAGATGCCAGGACATTTCAAACGAAGGGATTGTTCTATATAAGCGGCATCTGGCGAAATAATATTTATTTTTAATGTAAGCATGGAATAATGGAAACATCCCATCCAAAACGACTCTCGGACGAGCCATTCGGTTAATTCTTCATTACCATGGCTGATAATATTAAAATTGATGGTAACCGGTTTGCTGTTTAGTTTGTCAGCAGGAATATTGGCAATTGGCATAAACAGCGGACAATTAGACAACAGTTGCTGTGCAACTCTTTTATTGTCATCAATAATAAATACTCTGATGGTATAATCGTTCAGGCGTTTTAAAGCTGTATCGATTAAGGCCGAATACTTGTCCTCAGGGACTCTTATATATACAACGGTTTCATACCATTTAAGCGATGAGTCTGAGAGAGAAGCTTTTTTTTTGTTATCAGGTAATATTTCCTCTAATATGTAAAGCAGATTCTGGAAATTTTTTTCGGCAGAATCATCCAAAAGTAAAAAACGACTATCAGGATAACTACGCAGTGTTTGAATGAAGGTTTCTTTCTCTACAGCAACCTTAATCATTTCTTTTTGTACTTTTTCATCCTGCATTTCAACCGGAAGAGACTTTAAAAATTCGTCTGTGTATTTATTCATGCAGTTAAGAACAATTCTTGCTTTTCCATGTATTTCTGAGATCGGCCGTAGCAATCTGAAATCATTGCTATATTCAGCCTGGAAACGTTCAAGAGCAGTTGGATTGCCATAATCGCAGGCTCTCTGCAATAGATTCCTTAAGTTGGGCTTGCTGAAGTTGTATTTTCCTGCATTATTGGAATTGTTTTGTAGCGTGTCCGCAAATGCATCCTTATGCTCTCGATAGCATAAAAACAATTGGAAATAAGCTGCTCCAAGTACTTTGTCATCGGCAAAATTGTGTTTTGTAATGGCTTCAAGCTTTTCTGAGGCTTCTTTATATTTTTGATTTGAATAGAGTTCTTTTGCTTCGTCAAAAAGCTTTTCAGCCTGTGCCTTTTGATCATCAACATATTTCGAAATCCAATTTTGACCGGAGGCTTGAATATTGTCATTTGGTATAATGAAAGGCAAAAGATCCTCTAAATCATATATATCTTCTAAACATGCCCATACAGAGGCAATGGCTGTAAGACAGGTAATCTTTTCGTCGAATCCCACATTGGATAAAACCGACAATCTATTCTTTAGCACAGAATTCTTAGAGGTATTCATCTCATCTATGACTGAAAGAATGTCTTTTTTATATTGAGAAAAATCCTCTTCTGCTATAAAAGATAACAATATCATAAGGTTGTCTTTTATAGCTTTGATAAAAGGCAGAGAATAAAAGTCATAATTGCCAGTTTTGGCTTCTTTGATAATCTGATCTTTTATACGCTTGTAATACTTAAGACCATAATTATCACTATATTTAAAAAAACGAGAAAACTGGTTGGGTACCATGTCATCTGTCATATCAATCTGGTCAGGCATCATGCGATAACTTTCCGGGATAAGCATACGAAAAAGAATTTTCTGTTTTCGTATGCTTTTTTTATTGGATTTTGTTTCACCGGATTTTATTGTCTGACTATCTTCGATATGAATATGTTTCTGAAGGTAATCGGGATCCTTTGCAGCGATGGACGTAATCAGAATGTTTTGTATTTTTGAGGGAAATATTTTTTCCCATGTTATTTGCAAAGCGGGCATATGAACCTCCTTAATTTAGAGTAGTTATAGTTATCAGAACGATATAGGCGTGTTTAATATTATATCATGAACACTTGTAAAATAACAGAAAAAAGTTTCAAATGAACCCCGTTATTTCGACGAAAAGGTACGAAGATACTGATTGCGGTTGCCTTTGAAACTTTTGCTCTGTGGTTCAATATAACCACCAAGAAAACCACAGCACAGAGGGAGGGCAACAGTCATGAAAAAACTCAATGCAAAACTCGCAATCCAGAACACCGACCGCATCACCATCTATAACACCGGTGACCGTATCGAGTTCTACTATAACAACAGCAACAGAAGAGAGGAAGCTGCCTGCTTTTATGAGATTCCGTTTTCTCTCTCGGTCAAGAAGTACTTTGGCTGCCATGGTCGCACTATCGGTGAGCTCTACGGCTTCAAGGCCTGGTACAACAAGAAGCTTACAAGCGTTGTAACGACGCTGTTCCGTGAACTGGAGCACTCATTAACCAATGCAAAGACTGTAGCAGCAAGACAGGAGGTGATCTGCTATGAGAGATAGCATTACCAACAGCACCACATCTACCGGAAGAGGAAAGGAGGCTGCATCTGTGGATAGAGAGAAGATGCGCAAGCAGCGCTATAAAAAGGTGAATACTGGCAAGGGAAAGAAGGTCGGTTTCTTTGAATCCATCGGCTTGAAGATCAAGGGCTTTTGTGATGGCCGCAAGGGATTCCCGCGCCAGACTGATAAGGATGACTGGTATTCCCCGTTTATGAACCAGGAGGTTAACAGCTTTGAGGAATTCTGCAGTCATACCTGGGGCAGTCTCCAGATTGAGAATGAAGGCGAGTATGCCCGTCTGAAGGAACTGATGGACGGTATCCGCCAGAAGAAAGGACTGCTGGAGGCAGCAAGAGCTGATCTTGCTGTTGCTGTTGCAACTAAGAGGGAGAACGATTCGGAATCATCCCGTAAAAAAGGTGAAGATAAGCTGACTGACACACAGATCCGTGCAAGACGTAAAGCTGAAAAGGAGAAGAAACTGGCTCCGGTAAAGAGCAAGGTGGCTGGTCTGGAGCAGGAGTTGAAGAATGCCGAAGAGGCGTTTTCAGATCTGCACAGCAAGCTGGTCGAAGATGACAACACGACCCGTCTGATTTGCCATCGTGTCAGAGACCATGTACTGATGCGTCTCGATGTGTATTGGAACTCAGTGTTAAGACGTCATCCGGATGGTGCGTCCATGCCGGTTGTGCCGGTACTGGAGCTGAAGGACGAGGCAGAGGAAGCATATCTTCGACCGCACAAGGAACTGATGAAACGAGCAGCTGCGATTCATGATGCGATTCAGGATGAAGCAGCAGAGAAGGAGGTGGCGTAAATGTTTGGAAGAAAGAAGAAGGAACAGGCTCAGTTCAATACGCTGGATGATTCCAGAGTGACAGTATATGATTTCATGCGCCGTATGCAGTGTCTGTTTGAGTCCTATCGTTCCGCAGATTACAGACTCTATCCCGGACTCAGTGAGGAAGAGATGAAGCCGAAGCTCGACAGGCATCTGGAGGCCTTGTTTGCCGGGGACGTGGACGATGCCAACGGCGATATGCTTGACAATATCATTTTCGAATCCTATAGAGAGTCTGTTCCATATCTGAATGTCCAGCGTCTCAATCATAAGGATATGAACCGTCGTCTGGTTGCCCGCAGGTTTTCCGACCGAGCGGATTTCGAAAGGATCCGTGACGAGCGCAAGAAAGAATTGGAACGCTTGGAACAGGAATATGAAGATGTATGCAGCAAGATGGCAGCAGTAGAGGAGGGTTAAGCATCATGAGTACAAAGAATAAAGAGATTTACTCGGTAGACAGAAAAACAGGCGAGATTAGGAACGAATGCCTTCATCATAACAATCGCAAGCGCTTCAAGGCAGATACTCCATTCGATAACAGTATTGTGCCGTACCTGATCATGGCCTTCTGTGCGATTGTAGACGGTGTTGTATTCTACAGTCTGTTCAGCAGAATCTCTTATGACAGCCCGATGATGCTCGGGGTACAGATTGCCGGTTTCCTGTTCGGCTTTGATATCGTTCCGATTTTTATCGGCATTCAGTATAAGCGCCTGCAGCAGGGAATCACAAAAGACAAGTTTGTCTTGATCATGGCTCTGGTTGTCTGTGGTCTGGCATTTGCCATGAACATCGCACTTCGTATCATGACCATTGATCTGATCTCACCGTCAACGGGAAGCACTACAACGAGCTATATAGGTACAGTTACTCAGGAAACAACGGAATCCGGTATCGATGCCACGGCAATCGCACTTACCATCTTTGGTATGGGAATCCCGGTAGTGACTTCCCTTGGCAGCTGCCTGATCAGCTTTATTACATATAATCCGCTGAAAATCAAAAAGCAGCGCACAGCTGAAATGATGGAAGATACCAGAGATGAGGTCAGACGCTTTGATGCCATTCTGGATGACTATGATGCTGAACCGGATTTTGCGGAGAATCTCGAAGCGGAGGATGAGGCCAGGTATCAGGAAATGCAGATGATGCATAAGGCCCAGGTGATTGGCTATTGCGACTATGTCAGAGAACGTCTGAAGGAACAGCTTGGCAATCCGACATCCAACAATGTGCTTTCGGAATCCGTCTGTGAGACCATCCTCGCAAGACTGGATAAGGAACTGGGACTGCTGAATACGCAGGCTACAGCTGATACACAGGCTTCGGCAGACCCTGCGGTGGATGCATCAGCAGAAAAAGCAACAAGATATACGACAATGATCCGTGCTAATAAAGCTACTGCATAAGGAGGAGCGCACTATGAAAAAGAGATTTGCAGCATTATTTACAACCATTTGTCTGGTAGCCTCTGCCGTCGGTCTTACCGGCTGTGGGAGCCAGGCTTCTGCAGAAGAGACATCCGGCATGAATGCAGTATGCTATGCTATTGCGCCGACAGCCAATTCCCAGGGACTTAATATGAGTTCTCCGCTGGTGCAGGATACCATCTATGATACGATCCTCGAATATGGTTATATTTCGGTGGTGGTTATTGACGGTGAGCCGGAGATGGTCGCAGCAGATTCTTATGATATCTATGCTCAGTATAAGAAGGCATCCAAAGAGAAGCTGAAGACTGACGCCCGTGCAAAGGCGACGAATCTGATTGCCTATATGGAGGGTCAGATTGCCAATGATGCTCAGGTGGATTACCTGGAAGGGCTGAGAATGGCGGTTCGATCCTTATCTTCTCTGGAAGGCTATGATTCCAAGACTATCGTGGTCATTGGAACAGGTCTTTCCACACGGGGAACACTAAACTTCCAGAACAATCTCCTTTCTGTTGAGCCTGAGGCTGTGCTGGATCAGCTGGAAGAGAAGAATGAGATTCCGGATTTCACGGGCATTACTGTAGTCTGGCAGCAGATGGGCGATGTGGCTTCTCCGCAGGAGGATCTTTCACAGACACAGAGACTGCGTTTGCAGGAAATCTGGGGCGGTATCGTAGAACGTGGTGGCGGTACTCTTGTTTACAATGACATCATGGCGAATCCGGTGGATACAGAGGCGTCTTATCCTTCGGTAGACACAGTAGAACTCCCGACGGAAACCCCTATTGGCTTTGACGAAGCGATGTTCGATACGGAAGATGAGAGCATTCTGGAGGAGCCGGTCATGCTCACTGAAGAGCAGGTATCCTTTGTACCGGATAAATCCACATATCTGAACGAAGAGGAGGCAGTGGCGACAATTCAGCCGATTGCGGATTACCTTATCGAACATGAGCAGATTACGGTCCTGCTCGCCGGTACCACGGCAGGGGATGAGGACAGCGATTACACCATGACACTTTCGCAGGAGAGGGCAGACGCGGTCAGGGACACACTTATCCAGCTCGGAGTTGACGAATCCCGCATTGTTACTGTAGGACTCGGATCCAGCGATCCATGGCATGTATATGGTGCAGGTTACGAAGGCTGCATTGCTTCGGGAAACCGCAAGGTGGTGTTGCTGGATGCATCGAGTGACACAGCAAAGGAAATTTTAAGTGAATAGGTACAGGCTCCGGCCCTCTGCCGACAGGTCGGTAAGACTGTCAGCAGGGGGTCGGGCTGGTTTTATGGAAGAAGTTTCAAAAAACAGCATAATTTCAGAAATTCAGTTTCCATATCGGATTCAGGCTTGTATATAAGAAAGCGTTTAAGGGGAATATGATATCCATTGTAAAGAAGATGAACCTTGAAAATTAAATGATCGATCGAGCAGCGAACAGGGGCGGGAAGGCATTGCGATGACAGGTATTTGAGCGAGCCGGGTTCCTGATCACGGGCAGTCCTCGGACAGGAGGCTTCTCAGGCAAGCTGTGAACGGCTTATCAGCTGGACACTGGATGACATGGGCGTACTTACAATCAGCGGAGCTGGAAAAATGTCGGATTACGCTTGCGGCAAAAACCCTGAAGCTCCCTGGGAGGAGAGAAAGGACGCCATTGAAAGCCTTGTGGTTGAGGATGGTATCACGGAGATTGGTATCAACGCTTTCAGAGACTGCAGAAATCTGAAGTCTGTAAAGCTTCCTCATACGGTTCGCAGAATCGACCGACTGCAGAAGAAGATACGGTGATCTTTGGCGTAGAGAGCTTTCTGAACTGTCCGTGGGCAGCAACAAAATGGAATAACTACTATCTGCAGGATGGTGTTCTGTATGTTTGCTTCACAGGAAGCGGCAGAATGGAAATCCCGGAAGGAACTCATACACTGTATCAGTTTTCCATGGCAGATATTGCGGTGGATGAGATCATTTGTCCGTCAACGCTGGAGCGAGCAGAAGCATTTGCTTTTTCAGACACTATTGTCAGAAAAGGAATCCGGCTTCCGGAACAGATGGAATACATTGATTGCTATGCACTGGCAGATAGCAACTTTGGTTCTATACGTCAGGCGTCTGAAGATCATGGAGCGCAAGCCGGTCTTTCATAAGAACGGACAGGTTACAGCAGTATGGGATAACGATTATCTGGATGTAGGAAAGTCTGTGCTCAGCAAGATACAGAGGGGCAGTGCCCCTCGTATGTATCGAGCATGAAGCCGGAAGAGTTGTCTGTGTAAAGGTAATAACAATGCGACATGTCGAAACATATGCCGGAGCAGATGTTCACGAGAATATTCCCTGTGTCTATCTGATGTATCCGGAGCAGAACGGCAGCAGTATTTTACCGTGGAGAGATTCCTACACCTTCTTCCAGTCTTCTGAAGTTCAGGACGGCTTTCTGGATGGCAATGGCAAGGCATTGGCCGAAAGTGGGAAATTACGGTTCCGTCATCAGGATACTCATGAAGAGTGGTTCTGGTGTACTCCGGATGAGAATGAATGGTGGGGACTGGCATCCGGTGTTCTCAGGCTTTGGCTTGCAGAGCACCCGGAGATTCGGGTCGATACCAGGGAAGAAAACATGAAAAAGGATGCTTACAGATGGTTCGTAAGCGTGTAACGCGGAGGTGTACAATGAGCGATTTTCAGAAAGATATCAGTTTACAGGACGTCATTTTTCAGACAACAGACACAAGAGAGGACGGTATGGATATGAAATGTGAAGACAGACAGAGAGAAGCAGTTGTATTTGGCAATTATGCAGGGCAGGAAATAGAATGGCTGGTGCAGAGACGGATGGAAAGAAGCTTCTAATCAGGAGTTTTTTGCCAGACTGGCAGATATTGCTGATTACAATTCTGAGTATTTGAATCTGCCAGTCTTTACACTATCAGTATTACAGTTTTTTATGGAAAACCATCTAATTCATCATAAGCCGTTGCATGGTGATTACCAGATCAGCAGGCATATTTCAGGCGTGGCAAGAAACGGATCAGCAGGTACTCAAGGTGATTCGGCATATTGCAGAACTGCCTGGCTTAGAAGTACGTGATTATATGCGTTATCTCGATTATTGCGGCAAGTGTAAAGGACTGGCTGTAAAAGAAAGAATATCCATTCGGACTAAGACCCCAAAACACCCTACAGGCAGCTGCAAAAGCATTGGATATGTATGAAGGTCTGTACAGGACAGAACCTGTCAAAGAAATTTCGATACAGAACCAGAGCGGCGGCTTTTCAGTTCCTGAAGAGTGATAAGGATGGATGTGTTGTTGCGGATGATTATTGTGTCAGTGTTCCTGAAGAAGCGGAAGACCTGGTCAGAGAATCTGACAGTCTGGGGCATTGTGTAAAGGATTACTGTGAAGCAGTTGCTAACGGAAGCACATACATACTGTTCTTAAGGAGAGCAGAAAAACCGGATAAGCCATTCGTCACAATGGAGGTCAGAAAAAGATACAGACTGATTCAGGTAAAGGCCAGAGGAAATGAGCCTGTCTGTATGAGACAGCCTGAAATTTCCTAAAATGGTTTCAAACAGGTTTCTTCTAGAACGAAACCTGTCAGATGATGAAACAGAAACACTATGAGAGACTGTACTTGTAAAGGAAAACAGCTATCTCATCAGAGAGGAGGGATGCTTCATATGTTGAAAGCAAAAGCACTTTGTGCGGTGAATGGCAATACGGCTCCGGAGATCAGACCACTGATGTCAGTGGTAGAGGCACCGGTCCCTGCAGCTGACACACATGGTAATGGCCTTCATGACCTGATCGGTGGTATGCAGAACATCGTGATCGAGTCTGTCGGCATTGATGAAGAGATACCGGAAACGGTTGTACAGCTGGCAATCAGAATGATGAAGAACAATGATCTCATCAAGGAACCAATGCGTGAGATTAGACAGCTTTACGACCGTGGACAGGAAAATTTCAGTCTTTCGTTGTCTGGAAGATGTAATACGGAGAAGAAAAAAATCATTGAGTTATTTCAAGATATGGCTGGATTTGTTGGTAATGTACGTTATTGTGCAGAGTCTCAGAAATTAAATGGATCTCTTGTTATGATGCCGAGAGCGCACCAGTTTATGACTGGTCAGTACCTCGAACTCGCGGTCCATCAGACCATTAAGGATGTGCTTCAGGAATTTTCGGTGAAATATCATGCAGATTATGAGATATACCGGAATGTCTGCGTAGCAGACAGAAGAGGCAAACTGAAGAATGAGTTCGACATCGCCTTCCGGTTCAACGGAATCTGGTACATCGTGGAATGTAAGAGCGGCAAATGTTTTTCTGACTGGGGAGGCTTCGCTAAAGTAGGGATGACTTATAACGTCGTACCTAATCGTTTGCTTCTGGTGGATTCTTTCATCTCAGATAGATGGGCAGAGCAAATTCAATATAGTTGCCGATACTATGTATGTAACTTGTCGGCAAATACCCTTCAGGAGAAAGTGAAAAAGATGGTCATCAATGACCTCGCAGCGTGAAAGGAGCGTGGCATATATGAAGAAGATGGAAAAGTTCAATGACACTGTGAATTACAGCAACAGAGCATTTGATTTTGGCTTCAGAGCGGACCATATACCGAACATCCCGGTATATGCAGCCCGCGAGGGCGAAGAAGTATTCATGACTGTGCTTCCTTACAATGGTACGCCAGTCGAAGAAATTGAGGCATCCTTTGATGCAGTGGACTTTGCCGTGGTAGAGGAACTGGGGCGCAGCAGGTATTTAAGCTCTTTGCAGATATACCAGTTTGTAGGACTTCGTGGCTTCACAGTACAGCGACAGGGCATTCGTAATCGACTGAACAAGATGATGAAGCTGAGGGTTATCCGCGAGTATGAGCTGAAGACACCGGAAGCGGAAAGAGGCCTGAAGGTATACGACCTGGACTATAAAGGCTTCCAGATTGCCCGACACAGAGGTGTGCTCTTCCATAAGGGCAACAGATACCTTAGCAACACAAAGAAGCAGGAATTTGACGCGTTCGATACAGCAGAGGATATCAAGAGAATCCTTGTCGGTAACATGATCTCTCTCGCTGGTCTGATGAACGGAGTCGCATGCGAACGCTTCGGCATCATGGAGACCATGCGTCCTTCGCTGGAGCTTCCAATCACAGACGGCTGCATCATCAGGACTGCTGTAAATATTCAGCTGGATGAGGAGTCGATCCTTCTGTATGAGGTGGTCAGATCCACTCCACATGCAATGCGTAAGCTGGCAGACAAGGTGAGCCGCTACTATACCCTGATCAATGATAGCCGTTATCGCGAAAACAACTATTACGGGCACGAGGCTGTACCGCAGCTTATTATCTGCGGTGAGAGCTATGAGCACTGTGTAAAGATCGATCAGTATCTTCGCAGCAGAGGTCTGATCAGCGAGACAGACAGCCTGCTGTATACCGAAGACCTGTTTTATGTCCAGCAGACATTGCAGACTCTGTATGAACTGGATGAGGCAGGAAACCGTACCTGGTATAGTCTGCCGGAGCGACAGATGGTTACCGATATGGAAAGGAGCGCATAGGGAGGTCTTCGGGTCTCCCGGAAAGGGGGAATAAGACATATGAGTGTTATCAACATAGGGGCAGCAGTGGGGATATTACCGCAGAGGGCACAGAAAGGAGGTTCTTCCATGGGTAACAGACGAGAGACAATCAGGGGTGCTGATGCAGTCTGCACGAGGCAGGGCGCATCGGAGTTGGCTTTAAACAGTGCAGATATGAGTACTTTGAGATAGATGAAGGGAGAATAAGATATGCGTAGATATGAATATTCAGATGAAATCGTTAATGTTGTTAAGCAGTTCCTGGCAGATGATGACTGGCATTATTCCTTTAACGAGGATACCGGCATCTTTAGATTCGGTCTCAGAATTAGAAGCAAGATCCAGAATATCAGCTATGTGATCGATGTACATGAGGATGAGTTTGTCACCTATGGAATGTGTCCGATTGGCGCTGACCGCGAAGACCCTGAGATGATGGCACAGATGGCTGAGTTTATCTGCCGTGCGAATTATGGACTTAAGAATGGCTGCTTTGAACTTGACTTCAGGGACGGCGAAATCCGCTTCAGAAGTTTTGTTGATTGTGAGAATCTGCTTCCTTCTACGGAAGTGGTCAAGAACAGTGTACATTGCACAGCTGCAATGATTAAGCGTTATGCGGCTGGTATTGTTGACCTTATCTTCGGTGGGGCTTCGGCTAAGGATGCCATTGCCAAGTGTGAAAAGACAACAGAGGATGAACTTCGTTCGGCGTTGGAAGAAGCATTGGGCGGAGATGTGAGTGGGGGATCGGTTGGAGAACTTCTGTCCCGTCTCGCATCGGAGCTTGGCATTGGCGAAGAGCGTGGTGACGGTCATGAAGATGAAGACAGACCGGAAGACATTCGTCTGAACCCTTTTGCGGATGATGGTGGGGCCGGTTCTGGCCAGCCTCATATCAGGAAGGATCTGTTTGCCACGGAAGGAGGTGAGGCTTAATGAGTACACCTGTATTATTGAAGAGCAGCAGCGGTGTTCAGACGGTTGTGATTGAATCCAAACTAATGAGTGACCGCAGGTTATTTATCACCGGTGAGATCAATGCTGACAGCGCCATGGATTTCTTTAAGCAGATGATGCTTCTGAACCTGGAGGATGACAAAACACCTATCTCGGTGTTTATCAATTCTCCTGGCGGTGAGATCGATAATGGCTTACTCATCTATGATGCCATCGTCGGGTCCAAAGCCCCTGTCCGTACCTTCTGCAGCGGATGTGCCTACAGTATGGGTGCAGTCCTGTTTACCTGCGGCAAGGAGAGATATATGTTGCCGCATAGTAAGCTCATGCTTCATGAGCCATTACTTGGTGGCCAAATTGGTGGTAACGCCTCCTCAATTAAATCCATTTCCGAGTCTCTGTTGGAGACGAAGGCCATGATGAACAAACTCCTGGCATTCCACACCGGCAAGACAGAAGCAGAGATGGATGAACTGACATCCTATGACCATTACTTTTCTGCCCAAGAAGCGGTTGAGATGGGACTTGCGGATGGCATTAAGAGCTTTAAAGAAATGATGGAGGGCTGTGTATGACCAATACCGATCAGATGAATGTAAATGATATCTCTTTTGACGAGATGATGCTTTTAAAATCCGGGGACAGTGACGATGCCGACAGACTGATTCTAGGAGATGGCGAGAACTGTATCTTCAGTTTGGATTCACAGAAGACCGGACTGAACAATAATATCCTTGTTATCGGCACCTCCGGCTGCGGCAAGACTGTCAGTATTATGGAACCTCGTATTCTGGAGACATTCAACAGGAGCCTCATCGCCACGGTGACAAAGCGCAGGATCGTGAAGAAGTATTCTGTGGTGATGAAAAAGCGAGGTTATAAGGTCCTGGATCTGAATTTTGTGCATCCAAGTGAGGGCAACTGCGGTTACGACCCTCTGATGCATATCGGTTCCTATAACGACATCACCTTCCTGGCCCGCAGCATCGTTCTGGCTAATCCTCAGAAGGCCCAGTCGAACGCCGACCCATACTGGGATGACGGTGCAACAAGCCTTTTCAGTGCGGAGCTTTGCTACATATTGCAAACGAAAGACAATCCAACATTCACAGATGTGCTGGAGTTCCATAACAAGCTGACTTTTGAGGAGAGAAACGGGGTCATTACCACAAACTATGATCGGAAATTTGAGTATCTCGCAGAGAAGGACCCGTCATCCTTTGCAGTGTCCTGCTGGAAATCATTCAAACAGCTCCCCATCAAAACGGCCAGCTGTATCTTTTCGGCGCTGAACACCACGATCGATTCCATCTTTACTCCGGAGCTAAAGGAAATGTTCCGCATGAAGAAGATGGTGGATTTTGAGAAGCTTGCGTCTGAAAGGACGGTGTTGTTTATCACGACAAGCCCTGTGAATGCTTCTCTGAACAGCTTCATTTCCTCCTTCTATGGAACGGTGTTTAAGGAACTGTTTGAGTTCGCCGAAGATCAGGCAGACGGAAAGCTGCCGATACCGGTCGATGTTCTTGCTGACGACTTCGCCACCGGCTGTCCTGTTAATATGTTCGAGCAGTATGTGTCTATTTTCCGTGAGAAGGGACTCTCTGTCACAGCTCTGATTCAATCAGAGTCACAGTTAAGCTCGCTCTATGGCAGCGAGAAGGCAACAACTATCATCAACAATTGTGACACGATCGTGTTCCTGGGATCTATGGATCTGGATACCGGCAGGAGTATTTCCGTAAGAGCAAACAGACCTCTGGAGGACATCCTGTACATGCCAATCGGGTCGGAAATCATCTTCCGGCGTGGCATGAAGCCAATCTTTACAAAGAGATATAACATCTTCCAGAACGAGATGTATAAGAAGGTAACGGCTGCTTATGAGAAGCATGTTGAAAAAGAGATGTCACAGGATACACGTTAGAAAGAAGTTAGCTGCATGAGCAGTATTCAAAAGTACAGAGAAGGAGGCGGGAGAATTGATCTCCACCTCCATACCACAAACAGCGACGGGGATAACACTCCGGATGAAGTACTCAGGCTGGCTGCGCGGGAAGGTTTGCAGGTTATTGCTTTGACGGACCATAATAAATTCTCTCTCGCCGAACCGATTACCGTTGGAGTGTCTCAGTGTGAAAGTTCTAAGCATTGGGATCTCTTGCGGATACCTGGCTGCGAGTTTTCTGTATCTTATCCGGTTCCTGCGTGGAATGGAGAGACAACTGAGATTCATGTCATCGGGCTCTTCCCGAATGGTGTCGATACGGATGAATTTGCGGGCATTTTTGCTGATCTCGATGAAGGAAAGCAACAATATGTTCAGGTACTTTTGAAGCAGCTGAATAAACGTGGCATCGACATCACTCTGGATGAGGTAGAGGCGGCCGGCAAACGGACAGGACATTCGGGACGACATAAAATTGCGGATGTTCTCATCCTGAAGGGCTATACAAAAGACATGGATGATGCCTCTGACCGCCATCGTGGCGGACCGCCGTTTGCTTCCACAGATGGTCTTGATTTGTATGAGAAAATGCTCAGGACTCTGCACGGTGAAAATGAAACAGTATAAGGCGGTAACTCAGGACAGTGGCCTGAATGGGAATGTATATGCATTTCTGTTCAGGTTTTCTTTAATGTTCAAAATTCTGTGGGGCGATATAAGGTAGATTGTTTTAAAGAAAGATCTGCAGATGTCAATCCTTATATGCATCTGTTTGGTAAAGAAGGTGAGCGCAGGCCTCTTACCTGGAAGTCAGGTCCGGCACAGAAAAATGAGTCCTGCTCTTATTGCGGAGCAGGGGAGGCTGATGTCGGTAACAATGGTGGCTGCAGTACTGTTTCAGAAGTTTCAAATCCGGTTTCAGTTTATGGTGATGACCACAGATTTTGAAACAAAAATAAAGGTTTAATATTGTATCATCGAAAGGGAAGGAAGGTGCTGTGGTGCACAACACAGCGTGGCGAAGCCGGATAGTGCACGGTCCGGTGGAGCCCTTCCGGAGTATAATGTGCTCGAGCGATGAACGCTCCTGATGAGTCTTGGAAGATTAAGATGAAAGCACATCAGATATTTTTGAAAGTTAAATATCATGCAGCAGTGCAGATGGCAGTTACTTCGAGTTGTGGTTTCGAGGGGTGCGGGTTCAAATCCCACCGGGGCAGCGGAGCTGTTTCGTAGCTTAATCTGGTAGAGCACTTTGTTTACTGTTATCGCCCATTCTCTGCATGTTATTTATAGAAGAAGTATGAGTGCAAAGGAACAATTTCAAGCCGTTTGACAGAGTAATCTATTTCTCTGATAACGAATGTAATTGTCGCCTTTCCACCACTGTTCAGGGACTTGCAGATAAATACCGCCGTAAGTACAACAAGGACTTCTGGGTACATGGTGTAGATCTTCAGGGCTATGGAACACAGCAGTTCTGCGGGGCACATTTTAACCTTATCGCAGGCTGGAGCGACCGTGTACTTTCGTTTATTAACCTTGCGGAAGCAGGGATGGGCAACATGGTAAAGGAGGTGGAAGCATACAAAAAGTCTGAGAAAACAGTATAACATCTGATTCCGCTCCCCGAAATAAGGAGGTGATCAGCAGGTTCGGAGACGGATGATAATATACAATATTAGAAAGAGACGAACAGCGTTTAGAATGGATTACATGAAGATTTTATGATAAAATAAAACCAACTGTTGACGGATTCTTCGTTAAACTCATAGACCCTGAAGGCCATAAAAATCAAGTCTGAGACAAAATCGCAAGGAGAATGATCATGTATAAAGTAATTAAAAATAAAGGAAAAATGGTAGATGCATATCAGCTGGGAACAGATAACGCAGTGATTAAAGAACTGATGGAGAGCGGAAAAATCTGCAATCTAAGGGATGGAAGATACGAAATCCTTTCACAGGAAGCTGTCAAGGGAGCTGTCGGCGGTGAGATTGCCGTGAACGGCGACTGGATTAAAGTGGATTCCAAAAGGTGTCCATATCCGAATGATAAAGAGTATTTCGAAGCGAATCACAGACATGTTGAAGGCGATACCTTCGAGCAGATTCCGAAGCCGCTGCAGGCCTGGGATTCGAAACTTGAGATGTGTCCGGAGGTGACATTTCTGGTGGAGGATAAGGGGCTGATCATTGATGAGACTTCTTCTGACCGTCGATATACAGCAGAACTCTGGGGAACGACAGAAGTAGCTGCAGAGGATGCAATGATCGTGTTCTACTCAGTGTCATATGGTGAGAACGGAGAAGTTATCGATGCAGATTTTAACTTTGTAGCCAGAGATGAATTTGAACGGACCTACAGTGTGTTGGAAAATTATGACAAGAACTGATTCCATTTGTTGAGAGAATTCAAGGGGGATAAAGCACCCTGGCCAATGCAGAGGTGTTTCATCCATTTTACCCAGCGGTCATGTTCCCATTCGGCAACCGCCTGCTCTTGCTCTTTTCTCTTGATTTCGTTTACAAAACTCCATAACCGTTTGGAAAGGAGAGATGATTCATGTTGAAAGCAAAAGCACTTTATGCGGTGAATGGCAATGCAGCTCCGGAAAGCAGACCACTGATGTCGGTGGTGAAAAGCCCGGTG
The DNA here is from genome assembly GCA_016295505.1 of Dorea sp. Classification (GTDB taxonomy): domain Bacteria; phylum Bacillota; class Clostridia; order Lachnospirales; family Lachnospiraceae; genus Dorea_A. The sequence continues at coordinate 2,964 of JAEDLC010000003.1, read as the reverse complement.
TCTGTAGTTGCCACACCAGGTAAAGGCCTTCATGATCTGATCGGCGGCATGCAGAATATCGTGATCGAATCGGTCGGTAGTGATGAAAAAATACCTGAAGCTGTTGGACAGCTGGCGGTCAGAATGATGAAGAGTAATGATCTCATCAGAGATCTGCTGTATGAGATTCGCCAGCTTTATAACCGTGGGCAGCAAGATTTCCCCTGTCGCTGTCCGGCAGAAGCGATGCGGAGAAGAAGCAGATCATTTCCCTGTTTCAGGATATGGCAGGTCTTGTGAGCAATGTCCACTATTATTCAGAGTTCCAGTCAATCAACGGATCGTTGGTCTTTATGCCGAAGGCCCAGATGTTCCTGACAGGCCAGTATCTGGAACTGGCAGTCTATCAGACCATTAAAGACGTACTTCAGGAACTGTCAGTGAAATATCATGCGGATTACGAGATTTATCGTAATGTCTGTGTGGCAGATAGAGAAGGTAAGCTGAAAAATGAGTTTGACATTGCTTTTCAATGAGATATAACATCTTTCAGAACGAGATGTATAAGAAAGTGACGGCGGATTATGAGAAGCATGTTGCAAAAGAGATAGGAGATTAACACAGATGATGGACGGAGAATTCCATAAAGAAAAGTGGGGATTGGAATGAGAGATAATAAGCATTTGGAATTTCTGAAGAGTATACGACTGCCGGCAGAGGAGAAAGCGAAGACGGGAGGAAATTCTCAGGAAACACAGAGTAATCTGACACATAAAATGACCAGGCAGGAAGAGCTTGACCTGCAAAAGGAGCTGGAGAGGCGCTTTGACGAACTCTTTGGATCGGCAGAGGAAGATTGATGTCAAATAGTAGAAGTCAGGGAATTGCAGTTTGATCCAAAGTCCAGAGGCATTATTAGAAAGGTAATTCAGGGAAACTATTATGCTCTTACGAGACCAGGAGTGGCATTTAACATTTCTATTTCGAAAAGAATGAAAAAAGCAAAGGAATTGTTTGGAGAATAATATGAATAAAAAGGTGCATTGTTATGATTAATTCATCTGATATTAGAAAAAAGAATAAAAAGACTATATACAAAACAATGCTCGATGGCCGCCATTATACGAAACAGCAGATATCAACTTTAACAGGGTTAAGCGTTGCAACCTGTAATACTTTGCTTAATGATATGAAAGCAAATAAAGAACTTGATGTTGATGACGAGAAAGAACTTCGCGGTGTTGGCAGGGGTTCTGCTCTCTTTGTAATCAATTCAGAACATGAATATTATATTCTGATAAATATACATGTTGGCAAAGGGAAAAGGATTGTCGATTTCTATCTGGTGAATGCAATAGGAACCATCATTGAAAAAAAGCAAAATACTTATGATAGTTTTGATCTGGATGACATGATTTTTGCAGTAAATATCATGAATGCCCAATATGGAAATGTAAAGCAGATTGTCATTTCTGTCCCTGGAGTAATAGACGAGGACGAGGTTAAATTTTGTGATATAGAAGAACTCGAAGGGGTAAAAATTGCATCACATTTTACCGGAGCAACTGTATATATGATTTCAGTAATTAATGATATGCACGGAATTGTCTATGGATATCAGACAGAGCGAAAGGATGAAAAAAGTGTTGTAACACTTGCAGGATTTACCAGTCATTTTCTTCCGGGCACAGTGACAATGCATAAAGGTCAGGTGATCAGTGGCAGTAATGGTATTGCAGGTCTTGTCGGCTTTATGCCCTTTGATGTTGATGTGGCTGAAATTCCAGGTATGATGGAAGAGGGGAAATGTTTTGATATTATTGCCAAAACCATTGGATCTATTATCTCATTTCTTAATCCGAATGAGATTGTTCTTACGGGAGATCTGATCAGCGGTAATATCGTAGAAGATCTGATTACTTATTGTAAAAGAAATGTTCCTGAAAAGTACATGCCGGAGTTTATTATTGTTTCCGGCTTTGATGAGTATCTGTTTCGGGGAATGTTTCAGATCGCAGTTGACAATAAAATTTTATAACAGAACTTGTAACAGAAGAAAAGAACAGGAGAGAAAATCAATATGAAGATTAATTGTAATGAATGGACATGGACAAGACAGCCCAAAGACTACAGCATCAGCGAAGATAAGATAGAGATCACTACAAATCCGCACACAGACCTATGGCAGAGAACCTACTATCATTTCCGTAATGATAATGCACCGGTCCTTCAGATGAGAACAAAAGAGAAGTTTTTTTCTTTTGTCGTAAAAACAGAATTCCCGGAAAGCCATCATCGTTTTGACCAGTGTGGAATCGTGATGTATCTGGATAGTGAAAACTGGTTGAAAGGTTCCATAGAATATGAAAATGAACAGTTTCAGCATCTGGGAAGCGTTGTAACCAATATGGGATATTCAGACTGGGCAACCACAGCAATCCCAGCTGAGGTCAAATCTATGTGGTACCGTTTCAGTAGACGTGAGGATGATTACTGTATTGAATGTTCAGAAGATGGTGTTAACTATTCTCAGATGAGAATATGTCATATTTGGAAAGCATCCGATGAGATTCAGTTTGGAATCTATGCATGTAGTCCGGAAGATTCTTCTTTTACAGCGGTCTTTACCAATATGGAAGTAACAGAATGTAAATGGCTGGCACACAATGGTCAGGCACCGGATCTTCCGGAGAAGGACATGAAAAACTGAATCTGCTGATGGTAGACGACAGAATTCCTGCCGGTGCAAAACTGTACTAATATCAGAATAGAGTAAAAATATAAGCCCCCCTGATCCAATGTAAGATCAATCTCACACCGCTCAGGGGGGGTATATCATATCCAATGGATAAAAGACGATTATTTATTTAATATTCTTACATGTGAGCCGCAATCATAATCCTTGTGTACACCATCATCATCATAGAGGGCGAGGGTGTAAAATAAAGTGTGTAAGTTGAGAAAAACGAATTTCAAAACTTACGC
>JAEDLC010000037.1 GCA_016295505.1 Dorea sp. | reverse complement strand
ACGTATAATTGGATATAGAGTTACAAAGGAAACAAAGGGAGGAGGAATACGTTAGAATGGGACGTAAAAAGAAACAGTTTTGGGAGAGTGTCCTGTACACAATTCCGGCAATCATTCTGGTTACGATTACTATCTATATTCCGTTTGTAATGAGTGGTTACTATTCATTGACACAATGGAATGGTATAGCAAAGGAACCAGTATTTATCGGACTCGAAAATTTTAAGAGGGTATTCAGCGGTTCTTCAGAGTTTATGAAGAGTCTGATCTTTACAGGAAAGTATACCATACTTTTTATGATTTTCTCTAATGTTCTTGCACTTGCAATTGCAGTGGCACTTGTACAGAAAATCAGATTAGCAAACCTCATGAGAGGTATGTTCTTTGTACCTTACATCATGAGTATGATCATCGTTGGTTTCATCTGGAAATTTATCTTTTCCCAGGGATTCGAAGTATTGTTCGAAAAGACAGGATGGGGATTTCTGAACTGGAGCTGGCTGGGAGAAAGTAATCTTGCCTTTCTGGCGATTGTAATCGTTGGTGTGTGGCAGTCATTGGGATTTTATATCGTGCTTTACATTGCGGGTCTTCAGGCAGTGCCCGGGGATGTGCTTGAGGCGGCAACGGTAGATGGAGCAACCTCCTGGACAAGATTCTTTAAAGTAACGCTTCCACTGCTTGGTCCTTCCATTACAACATGTGTGTTCATGTCTCTGACAAATGCATTAAAGGTATTTGATATTATCCTGGCATTGACCAAAGGTGGACCTGGAGGAACGACATACAGTGCGACACTTGATATTTACCGTGAAGCATTCCAGAATAACAATTATGGTCTGGGTTCCGCAAAATCACTGGTATTCTTTGTGGTAGTACTGGTAATCACACAGGTGGCTATGAAGATTATGAAGAGTAGGGAGGTTGATTTGTAATGACTTTATCACAGAAAAAGAAATTAAAACTGATCATCCTTACGCTGATCATGGCGATTGCAGCAGTGTTTTATATTTATCCGGTGTTTCTGATGTTTATTAACTCTGTAAAACCATTTGGTGAGGTTGTATCAGATGTTATTGCACTGCCGAGTAAGATTGAGATTGCCAACTATGCATATGTTATCGATAAGATGCAGTATGGAAAATTGTTCTTTAACAACCTGATGATCACTATCATCGGTATTGCGGGTATTATTATATTTGCTTCTTCTTCCGCATACATCCTGAACAGAAGAAGAAATAAATATACTGCAATTGCTTCATTACTGATTACAACACCGATGCTGATCCCATTTCAGACGATCATGATCACATTGCTGAAGGTTATGAATGTCATTCATCTTTCCAACAGCAGAGTGGGTCTTGGTATTCAGTACTGGGGATTTGGTATTCCGATGGCTGCATTTATCTACAGTAACTTTATGTCAACGATTCCGAAAGAAATTGACGAAAGTGCATTTATTGATGGTGCCGGAACATTCAGAACATTCCGCTCCATTATCTTTCCATTATTGAAGTCCGTAACATTTACCGTGATCGTACTGGATGTTATGTGGATCTGGAATGACTTCCTGTTACCGTTGTTGATGGTTAACAGTTCCAACGAGACAAAGACACTTGTACTGGCTGCTTATACATTTGTAGGTCAGTTCAATACACAGTGGCATTATGCAATGGCTGCGATGGTACTTGCAATCCTGCCGTCTATCATTATCTTCATATTCCTGCAGAAGTATATTGTAGAAGGTGTTGTTGCCGGTGCTGTTAAAGGATAAAAAAGAAAAAGGAGAGAATATTATGAAAAAGAAACTGGTAAGCGCATTATTGTGTGTTGCTATGGTTGCTACAATGTTAGCAGGCTGTGGCGGAAACAAAGAAGCTGACAGCAGCGAAGAAGGCGGAAGCGGAAGCTCTGGAGAAATCTATATGTTCATTTCTCAGCCTGAGTACGCAGATGCAATCAATGCTCTGATCGAAGAGTACAAGAGTGTTGAACCGGATGTAACAATCAATTATGAGACAACTCAGAACGATTATCCTACACTGTTGAAAGCAAAACTGAACTCTGGGGATACACCGGATATCTTCTCTTCCACATCAGGAAAAGAGATCGAAGTATACAAAGAGTATTCTTATGATCTGTCTGGCGAAGCACTTATGGATACCATGCTTCCGGCTGTAGCTGATACAATGAAGGATGCAAACGGAGAAGGCGTATACGGTATCGCAATTAAAGGAAACTACTTTGGATTACTTTACAACATGGATCTTCTTGAAGAAGCAGGAGTTGAGAAGATGCCGGAAACAGTTGAAGAACTGAACGACTGTGTTGCTAAGTTAAATGATGCAGGAATTACAGCATTCACAGGCGGATTCGCTGAGTGGTGGGTATTCAAACACATCTTCCAGCACTATGCAGGAGCTGCTGTTGAAGATTATCAGGCATTTGTAGCTTCTATGGAAGCAGGCGAAGGTAAATTAGAGGACTACCCGATCATTTCTGAGAACTTCTTTGATTTTATCGATCTTGTAAAAGACAACGGAGATGCAAAACCTCTGGAAGCTGACCTGAGTGCAGAAGAAGCTGCATTTGCAAATGGCGAAGCTGCTATTATGGTTGGACAGGGTGCATGGGTTGAAGAAGATGTGAAACAGATCAATCCAGATATCAACATCGGATTCAATGGTTATCCGGTATCTGATGATCCGGCAGACTGCCAGGTTATCACAGGTTCTGACCAGGCTCTTCGTATCAGCAAAGATTCTGAGAACTTAGAAGCAGTTCTGAACTTTATTAACTGGTGGTATACATCTGATTATGGTAAAGCATGGTTCACAGACGTTGCAGGCGTTGTTCCTCCAATCGAAGTTGACGGTGAGTCTGACTATGCAGTCATCACTCAGGGTAATGCATCTGTAGCAGAAAAAGGAAGTGCTCCACTTGGAGTTATCTACTCAACAGACAGCTTCCACACTGCAGCTGGTGAAGCTATGCAGGCTTACATTGGCGGACAGGCTACAAGAGAAGAGACAATGGCAGCTATCGAAGCAAAATGGGCTGAAATCGACGGATCTTCTAACTAATCAAGTAATTCAATAATGAATTAGATTTGCTTTAAGGGGGGAAAGCTTTGCTTTCCCCTGTTTTTTTATAATTAAATAGTTTATCAGGAGGCCTAATATGAAATTTACAGAGGGTTATTGGGAAAAAAATGAAAGAGCGAATGCAATACATGCTGCACAGGCATTTATCATTGAAAAAATTCCGAACGGTATGAAAGTTGTAGCTCCGACAAGAGTGATTACCGATCGAGCAGGGGCATTGGACGTATCTACAATTACTACAGAATTTACTTCCATCAGAAAAGATATCATCAGTGTGAGAAGTTATCATTATGAAGGTTATGATAAAAAAGAGCCGCGTTTTGAACTATTTGAAGATTATCAGGATACAGAAGTAGAGATCAATGAGAAAGAAGCGGTCATGACAGCAGGTAATGTAGCTGTACGTGTAAACCGCGAAGATTTCAAGGTAACATTTGAGGCAGAGGGAAAAGTACTTACAAGTATCGGATTCCGCAACCTCGGATACATGCAGTATGACAGAAAGACATTGACAAAATTCCCGGAAGACAATTATATGGCAGCTGATTACAAGCCATATATGATGACAGAACTGTCTCTGGATGCGGGAGAATGTGTATACGGACTCGGTGAACGTTTTACAGCGTTTGTTAAGAATGGACAGGTTGTTGACTGCTGGAATGAAGATGGAGGAACTTCTTCACAGATTTCTTATAAGAACGTTCCTTTCTATGTAACAAGTAAAAATTACGGTGTTTACGTAGATCACAGTGACAATGTTTCGTTCGAGATTGCAAGTGAAAAAGTTGAAAATGTCGGATTTTCAGTAGAAGGTGAGGAAATCCGTTATCATATAATCTATGGAAAGAACATGAAAAATGTGCTGGAGCGCTACACAGATCTTACAGGAAAACCGGCCCTTCCGCCGGCATGGTCCTTTGGCTTGTGGCTTACAACATCCTTTACAACGAATTATGATGAAGAGACAACGAGTTCTTTTATCAATGGTATGGCAGAAAGAGATATTCCTCTTCGTGTGTTCCATTTCGACTGTTTCTGGATGAAAGAATTCCACTGGTGTGATTTTGAGTGGGATGAGAGAACCTTCCCGGATGTAAAGGGAATGCTGGAAAGATACAAAAAACGCGGTTTGAAGATCTGTGTATGGATCAATCCTTATATTGCACAGGGAACAGCATTCTTCCGTGAAGGCATGGAAAAGGGATATCTGGTTCAGAGAGCAGACGGCAAAGGCATTAAGCAGATTGATAACTGGCAGCCTGGAATGGGTCTGGTTGATTTCACGAATCCGGATGCGGTTGCATGGTATACAGGAAAATTGAAAACACTTCTGGATATGGGGGTTGACTGCTTCAAGACAGACTTTGGTGAGAGAATTCCGATTGATGTGAAGTACTTTGACGGTTCAGATCCGAAGAGTATGCACAACTATTATACAAATCTGTACAACAGATGTGTATTCAAATTACTTGAGAAGGAACGTGGGGAAGGTGAGGCAGTCCTCTTTGCAAGAAGTGCTACCGTTGGCGGACAGCAGTATCCGATCCACTGGGGCGGTGACTGTTCAGCAACCTACCCGTCTATGGCAGAGAGCTTGAGAGGTGGACTTTCCTTCATGTTATCCGGCTTCTCATTCTGGAGCCATGATATGGGTGGATTTGAGATGACGGCAACTCCGGATGTGTACAAGCGCTGGCTGCAGTTTGGTCTTCTTTCTACACACAGCAGACTGCATGGATCCAAGAGCTACAGAGTACCGTGGTTGTTTGATGAAGAATCTGTAGATGTATGCCGTGCATTTACCAGACTGAAAGCAAGACTGATGCCGTATATCTATCGAATCGCAGTAAACTCTCATGAGACAGGTATCCCGTCTATGAGACCTATGATTCTGGAATTTGACAGTGATCCGGCTGTGAAGTATCTGGATATGCAGTATATGCTGGGTGACAGTATTCTTGTGGCTCCTATCTTCCATGAGGACGGAAGTGTGGAATACTATCTTCCAAAGGGAACCTGGACACATCTTCTCTCCGGCGAGACAAGAGAAGGTGGAACATGGCAGGCAGATACATACGATTACTTCTCACTGCCTGTATATGTAAGAGAAAATACATTGCTTGCTATGGGTGGAGAGGATGAACGTCCGGATTATGATTATACAAAAGATGTTCAGTTACAGCTCTATGCATTGAAAGATGGATGTGAAGCAAAATGTGAGATCACAGATCTTCAGGGAAATGTTGTTCTGACTGCAAAAGCTTCCAGAGCAGAAGAAAAGATTACATTTACTGCAGATGAGCTTGCGGAAGGCATGACATATCTTCTTGTAAATGTAAAAGAAGTGAAAAATATTTCCGGTGCAAAAGCAGAGACCACAGAAAAGGGAATTGTCTTAACACCGGAAAGCAAAGAAGTAGTAGTTGAACTTTAGTTTTCAGCTATGTCGGGAGCATCCGGGTCTTCTTCGGAAGATCCGGAAACTTCTTCTTTTATATATTTCGGAAATATCTTATAGTCAAAGATATAGGATGCACACAGAGCCTCCAGGGCAAATCCGAATAACAGCCAGAGCATATAAACAAAACTCAGACTGCGTGGGAGCATGAGTGTAAGGACGGGCGGAGCAATCAGGATGATCAGTACACAGAGTGACCACTGGAAGCTGCCAATTCCCATCAGAAGTGAATTTTTTATAATATTTCCGGTTGTGTTTTTGAATTTTGCCAGAACCGGAAAAGAAAAAATGATCAGAAAAATGATCAAAACAAACAGCAGATATGCCCCGATCAGAAGCGGCTGGTATTTTCCGGCATTGGAAGAACTGTAGATCCGGATATCTGCGAGCATAACAAATAACAAAAGCAGTGACGGAACCCAGATCATGGTTGCCTGCCTGAAGTTTTCTTTAAAAGCTTTGAAAAAGCTGCGTGCCATATAACCTTCCTGATCACGTGACATCTTCAGTGTTACCGTGTATAAGGCGGTTAAGGAAGCACCGATCGTGATCACAGGGAGACAGCAGATCATAAATACCAGATTTAAGATACACAGATCTGCCATCTTATTCAAAAAACGGAATATAGGGCCGTCCATGTTAAAAAAACTCATAAAAATACCTCCTTTGTATGTGTGGTATTATACTAAAAGAATGCATGAAATGCAAGAAAGAAGGGATTAAGAATCATGAGTGATTATCGTTTGCTGAAAAAAAATGAATGTGAAATCAAAGACTCATTTTGGAGTTATTATATAGATCTCGTAAGAGAAAAAGTAATTCCCTATCAATGGGAGATATTGAATGACCGGATTGAAGATGCTGAACCGAGTCATGCAATCGATAACTTCCGTATCGCAGCCGGAGAGATGGAAGGACATTTTTATGGAGAAGTATTCCAGGACAGTGATGTGTCAAAGTGGCTGGAAGCAGTGGGGAATATCTTGATGCTGGAAAGAGATGAGAAGCTGGAAGCACAGGCTGACAGCGTGATTGATATCATTGCGAAGGCACAGGATGAGAGTGGTTATCTGGATACTTATTTTCTGATCGAAGCACCGGAAAAGAAATGGACCAATGTGCTGGAATGCCATGAACTGTACTGTGCGGGTCATTTTATTGAAGGAGCTGTGTCTTATTATCTTGCAACCGGCAAGAAAAAAGTATTTGATGTGGCGGTAAAACTTGCAGATTATCTCTGTGATGTCTTTGGAAAAGAAGAAGGAAAGATGCATGGATACCCGGGACATCAGGAGATTGAGATTGCATTACTGAAGCTGTACGATGTAACAGGCAGTGAGAAGTATTTTGAACTGGCACAGTATTTTATTGATACAAGAGGTACAAATCGGTTCTTTGAGGAAGAGTTTGAGAAAAGAGATCGTATCTGTCAGTGGACCAAAGCAAAAGTAGAGGAGCCGAATCGCTGGTATAACCAGTTTCCATACAGTTATTATAATCAGTTCCACCTGCCTGTGCGCAGGCAGAAAGAGGCTGTAGGACATGCTGTCCGGGGCGTCTATATGTATACGGCTATGGCAGATATTGCATCCAGAACAAAGGAAAAAGAACTTTTTGATGCCTGTAAAAATATCTGGAATAATATTGTTCAGAAACAGCTGTATATTACCGGGGGAATCGGGGCAACACATTCCGGAGAAGCTTTTACGACAGCTTATGACCTGCCGAATGATACGAACTATTCAGAGACTTGTGCATCTATCGGTCTGGTGTTTTTTGCACAGAAGATGTTAAAAAATGAGGTAAACAGAACTTATGCGGATGTGATGGAGCAGGCACTGTACAATACGATCCTAGGTGGTATGAATTATGAAGGAAACCGATTCTTTTATGTGAACCCGCTGGAGGTAGTTCCGGAGACCTGTTATGGGAATACAGAACGCAATCATGTGAAACCGGTTCGCCAGAAATGGTTCTCCTGCGCATGCTGTCCTCCGAATATCGCAAGGACACTTGCAGGACTCTGGCAATACATATATACGGCAGATGAAGATACTGCATACGTACACCTCTATATAGGAAATGAATCTAAGATCCGTTTGTCGGAACATACACTTTGTGTCAGACAGACAACAGAGTATCCGTGGAATGGAAACATTACGCTGGATGTCAGCGCGGATACAGACGAACCACTGACGGTTGCACTTCGCATTCCTGCATGGAGTGGGGAACAGTTTGTGATTACTGTTGATGGTGTCTGCCATGAGGTTTCCGCTCAGCCGAATGGATATGTGTATCTGAAGCAAAATTGGAATGGAAATCACAGAATTGTACTTGAACTTGTGATGAAGCCCGAACTCATCCAGGCCAATCGGCGTGTACATTATAATGGAGGTCGTGCAGCACTGGTCTGTGGCCCGGTAGTATATTGTCTCGAGGAAGAGGATAATGGCAGATATCTGAATCAGATTATGGTAGATGCAAAGAGTGAGTGGAAGGAAAAAGAGGGAACACTGGGAGGCCGAAGCCGGATCCTTGAAGGAAGAGGATGGCGTGAACAGATGCGAACAGATCAGGAATCTCTGTACCATGTATATTCTGAAGACAGAGAAGAGATTGCTGTGACGGCAGTTCCGTATTTCCTTTGGAATAATCGCAGTGAGGGAGAGATGCAGGTATGGATGAGAGTGGGAAGATAATGGAACGCGTCCTGTTAAAGGGGACAGATCTGGAACTTAGCAATATCTGTCTTGGAACAGGAAGCTTCGGTGAGAAGATAACAAAAGAACAGGCGTACCAGATACTGGATGCCTATGTGGAAGCAGGCGGTAACTTTATTGATTCTGCCAATGTATATTGTAAATGGGTCGATGGACTGGGAAATTCCAGTGAACAGTACATCGGAAGCTGGCTGCGGGAACGTCATGCTCATCAGAAGGTGGTGGTTGCTACCAAGGGCGGGCATTATGATTTTCGGGATCCTTCAAGATCCAGGGTCAGTGAAGAAGCAATCCGGCAGGATCTGGAGGAAAGCCTTCGTACACTTGGCATGGAGAGGATTGATTTTTACTGGCTGCACAGAGATGATGAAACAAAGGATATCACAGAGATTGTAGACGTGATGGAAGCACTGGTCAAAGAAGGAAAGATCCGTTATTATGGTGCATCCAATTATAAAAAGTACAGAATCGAACAGGCACTCTCTTATGCACAGCAAAACGGAATGCAGGGATTTACTGCGGTATCGAATCAGTGGAGCATGGCCAGGGTCAATCCGGGTGCGAATATGAATCCGGATCCGACACTTGTGATGATGGATGAAGACTATTATCAGTGGCACAAGAGAAGCAGGATGCCAATGATTCCGTTTTCCTCCGGTGCGCATGGTTTTTTTGATAAACTGGATCGTGGAAAGGAGATGCCGAAGGCGATGCGGGATGCGTATATGAGCCGGGAGAATCTGGACAGATACCAGACTTTGTGCAGGCTTCGGGAAGAAACAGGAGCATCCTTATATGCGTTGTCGATTGCATGGCTTTTGAATCAGCCATTTCAGGTGTTTCCGGTGGCTGCTGTCTCACGTGTGGAGCAGTTGGAGGACTTTGTCCGGGCAAGTGGCATTCATATTGATGGTAATAAGATAGAAAAATATGGTTTCTAGGAGGATGAGAACATGAAACAGTGGTGGAAAGAAAGTGTAATTTATCAGGTGTATCCGAGAAGTTTTGCAGACAGTAACGGAGATGGAATCGGTGATCTGAACGGAATCACAGAACACCTGGATTATCTGAAAGAACTGGGGATTGATGTGATATGGCTGTCACCGATCTATCAGTCGCCAAATGATGATAACGGTTATGATATCTCAGATTACCGGGCGATCATGAAAGAGTTTGGAACAATGGAAGATTTTGACCGTATGCTTGCAGAAGCGCATAAGCGGGGAATCAAGATCTTAATGGATCTGGTCGTGAATCATACATCGGATGAGCATGCATGGTTTGTAGAAAGCAGAAAGTCAAAGGACAATCCATATCGTGATTATTATATCTGGAAAGATGGAAAAGACGGAAAAGAACCTAACAACTGGGGATCTAATTTCGGTGGTTCAGCATGGCAGTATGACGAGGCTACAGATATGTACTATCTCCATTGCTTCTCCAAAAAACAGCCGGATCTGAACTGGGAGAATGAAAAAGTCAGAAAAGAAGTCTATGATATGATGACCTGGTGGTGTGAAAAAGGAATCGATGGATTCCGTATGGATGTTATCAACATGATTTCAAAAGATCAGACTTTCCCGGATGGCCCGGTGGAAGACGGACTGTATGGCAATCATCAGCCATATGTGTGTGACGGACCGAAAATACACGAATACTTAAAAGAGATGAACCGGGAAGTTCTCAGTAAGTATGATATCATGACGGTCGGAGAAGCCTTGAACACAAAAATAGAGCATGCAATGCAGTATGCCGGAGAAGAGTCCGGAGAACTGAATATGGTTTTCCACTTTGAACATGTATCTCTGGGCGAGACTCTGGTTGGAAAATGGACAAATAAAAAGGTGCCTCTTAAAGAACTGAAGCAGACGCTGAATAAGTGGCAGACACAATTTGAGGGGAAAGCATGGAACAGTCTGTACTGGGATAACCATGATCAGCCAAGAGTGGTGTCAAGGTTTGGAAATGACAGTCCGATGTACCGTGTTGTGTCTGCAAAGATGCTTGCAACCTGTCTGCATATGATGAAGGGAACACCATATGTATTTCAGGGAGAAGAACTTGGCATGACGAATGCTTACTACGACAACCTGGAAGATTACCGCGATATTGAGACAATCAATGCCTATCATGAGCTGACGGAAAACGGGCTGATCACAGAAGAAGAGATGATGGAGTGTATAAAAAATATTGGTCGTGATAATGCAAGAACTCCGATGCAGTGGGATAAGACAGCAAATGCCGGATTCACAACAGGAACTCCATGGCTTAAGGTGAATCCGAATTATCTGCTGATTAATGCGGAAGATGAGAGAAAAGATCCGAACAGTGTATTCCATTATTATAAAAAACTGATTGCACTTCGCAAAGAATATGAGATAATTGTGAATGGAAGATTCGAAAGCCTGATGGATGACAGCGAAGAAATCTATGCATACGAAAGAATCCTGGGGGATGAAAGGATGCTTGTTGCATGTAACTTCACGGATAAGGAAGTAGAATGCTGTCTGTTCGATGCTGTCAGTCAGGGAAAAGAGCTGATATCAAATTATAAGCAGCACAAGAAAGGAATCCTCAGACCTTATGAGGCACGTGTTCTGCTTTATAAATAAAAAGAGGTGAATGGTATGGCAAAATATGTAATGGCACTGGATGCCGGGACCACAAGTAATCGCTGCATTCTGTTTAATGAAAAGGGAGAGATATGCAGCGTTGCACAAAAGGAATTTACCCAGTATTTTCCGAAACCGGGCTGGGTAGAGCATGATGCGGATGAAATCTGGTCCACGCAGCTTGGAGTAGCGGTAGAGGCGATGAGCAAGATTGGGGCAACTGCAAAAGATATTGCAGCAATTGGCATCACCAATCAGAGAGAGACGGTGATCGTCTGGGATAAGAAGACGGGAGAGCCGGTCTATTATGCAATCGTATGGCAGTGCAGGAGAACGGCGGAGTATTGTGACGGATTGAAGGAACAGGGGCTTACGGATATGATCCGTAAGAAGACAGGACTGATCATTGATGCGTATTTTTCCGCAACAAAGATTCGCTGGATTCTGGAACATGTAGAAGGTGCCAGAGAAAGAGCAGAACGAGGGGAACTGCTCTTCGGAACGGTGGAGACGTGGCTGATCTGGAAACTGACCGGAGGAAAAGCTCACGTAACAGATTATTCGAATGCGTCAAGGACCATGTTATTTAACATTAATACACTGGAATGGGATGAAGAGATTCTGAAGATTCTGGATATTCCACGTTCCATGCTTCCAAAGCCCATGCCGTCAAGCTGTATATATGCAGAGACAGACCCGGCTTACTTTGGCGGGGCGATTCCGATCGGAGGAGCAGCCGGAGATCAGCAGGCTGCATTGTTCGGTCAGACCTGTTTTCAGGCAGGAGAAGCAAAAAATACATATGGAACAGGCTGTTTTCTGTTAATGAATACCGGAGAAAAGCCCGTTTATTCGGAAAATGGTCTGGTGACTACGATTGCATGGGGACTGGATGGTAAAGTGCATTATGCACTGGAAGGATCTATCTTTGTCGCAGGAGCAGCGATTCAATGGCTTCGCGATGAGATGAAACTGATTGATTCGGCGGCAGATTCTGAATATATGGCAAAAAAAGTCAACGATACCAATGGATGTTATGTAGTACCGGCATTCACCGGTCTGGGGGCACCGCACTGGGATCAGTATGCACGTGGAACGATTGTGGGAATTACACGGGGAGTCAATAAGTATCATATTATCCGTGCAACACTGGAGTCACTCGCATATCAGGTCAATGATGTGTTAAGAGCCATGGAGGCAGATTCCGGAATATCTCTCAGTGCATTAAAGGTTGACGGAGGAGCAAGTGCCAATAATTTCCTGATGCAGACACAGGCAGATCTTATTGCGGCACCGGTCAAACGTCCGAAATGCATTGAGACAACAGCAATGGGAGCTGCTTATCTGGCAGGTCTTGCGGTCGGATACTGGAAAGACAAGGAAGAGGTTGTCAGAAACTGGGCAATTGATCAGACCTTTGAACCGGAGATTGAAGAGACGACAAGGGAGAAAAAGATCAAAGGTTGGAATAAGGCGGTCAGATATGCATTTGACTGGGCAAAGGAAGATTAGATATGGCAGGGGGAAGTATGATGGAGAAAGAAAAAATAACCTGCCATGGATGCTCAAATGAATGCCAGATGGAAGTGTATATAGAAGACGGAGAGGTTATGGATGTCACGGGAAACCGTTGCATGAAAGGCTATGCTTATGCACAGGAAACGGTGAATATGCATAGATAATCATCATTTTTTCTGGACTTTTCTATCAATATATACTAATATAGTATTTATCGAGAGCAATTTTGGAAGGAAGGAAGAAAAAATGAAAAAAAATGTTATTGTAGGACAATCTGGAGGACCAACAGCTGCGATTAATGCCAGCCTTGCCGGTGTTTATCGTACAGCAAAAGACCGTGGAGCTAATAAAGTATATGGTATGCTTCATGGAATTCAGGGGTTATTAGAGGAAAAATATATTGACCTTTCAGAACACATTAAAACAGAACTGGACGCAGAGCTTCTGAAAAGAACACCGGCAGCGTTCCTGGGATCCTGTCGTTTTAAACTGCCGGAAATTCATGAGAACAGAGAAGTATATGATAAAATCTTTTCTATTCTTGATAAGCTTGAAATTGAAGCATTTATCTATATCGGCGGAAATGATTCCATGGATACGATTAAGAAATTATCCGACTATGCAATTATTACAGGTCATCCGACCAGATTTGTAGGATGCCCGAAGACGATCGATAATGACCTTGCACTGACAGACCATACACCAGGATATGGAAGTGCTGCAAAATATATCGGTACTTCTATGAAGGAGATCATCCGCGACAGCTTCTGTCTGGAATATGCAAAAGGAGTTGTTACAATCGTAGAGATCATGGGACGTAATGCAGGATGGCTGACAGGTTCTGCCGCATTATCCAAGGGAGAGGATTGTGAAGGTCCGGATCTGATCTATCTTCCGGAGATTCCGTTCGATCTGCAGAAGTTCAGCGCGAAGATCAAAGAACTTCTCGAAGAAAAGACTTCTATCGTTGTTGCGGTATCTGAAGGTATCCGTACAGAAGATGGTACATACGTATGTGAACTTGGAAACAGCATTGATTTTGTAGACGCTTTTGGACACAAACAGCTGTCAGGAACTGCATCTTATCTGTCAAGCTTCGTTGCTGGTGAGATTGGATGCAAGACACGTGCAATCGAGCTCAGTACACTTCAGCGTTCTGCATCACATGCTGCATCTCGTGTAGATATACTGGAAGCTTATCAGGTGGGCGGTGCTGCTGTCAAAGCTGCTGATGAAGGTGATTCCGGAAAGATGGTAGTTCTTCAGAGACTGTCTGATGATCCATATCAGTGCGGAACAGAGGTAAAGGATGTTCATAAGATTGCCAACGATGAAAAGCTTGTACCGAGAAACTGGGTAAATGAAGAAGGTACTTATGTAACAAATGAGTTTATCTCTTATGTAAGACCGTTGATTCAGGGTGATGTTTCACCGGTTATGGTAGATGGTATTCCGAGACATCTGTATACACCAAAGGAACTGAGTCACAGAAAATAAAATCACAGGTGCTGTCTGCAATATAGCAGACAGCATTTTTTTCAAAAAATGTAAAAAAGGACTTG
The DNA here is from genome assembly GCA_016295505.1 of Dorea sp. Classification (GTDB taxonomy): domain Bacteria; phylum Bacillota; class Clostridia; order Lachnospirales; family Lachnospiraceae; genus Dorea_A. Next base: position 1,756 of record JAEDLC010000037.1, on the reverse strand, counting down.
TATTTTTACAAAGAATCTAGTAATATATGATTAATCTATATTTCTGAATGAATCCAAATTAATCAATCTGTTAATTTGGAAAATCTATGATCTTTTATCTGATGATCCGGTTAAATTCCCTGAGAAAAAGAGGTGGTGATGAGTGGCACCAGGAAAAGAAGGATATGATGTGCTTCGTCTGATTGAACATGGTCAGATCTGTTATGTAAGTTCTGAACATGTTTATGGAACGACACTGGCACAATATCTAAGGCAGAACCCTTGTGTGGAAAAGAAACAGTTATTTCTGTGGATGCAGGAGATTACCAGACAGTTGGAACTGATCCACAGATGTCGCGGGAATCCCAGTTATAAGTATGTGAATCCATATAGTATCATTATATCAAAAGACAGAAAAATATATTTTATGGATGTTGAGTCCGGGACGAATCAGGAGATGCTTCGTCAGATGAGAAAGCGTAAAGTACGGGAATATTTTCTCCCGGAAGAAGAACGTTATTATCAGAATACCAGTATACAGCTGGACATCTATGGGCTTGGAAGAACGCTGCAATATCTTCTGGCGCACACGGTGCCGGATGAAAAACTTGGCAGGCGTGAAGAAATTAAAATTCAAAGAATGATATCAAAATGCCTGAAATGGCAATCTAAGAAATCGTATCAGAATGTATCAGAAATTCGTCAACAGATCCCAGAATATAAAGTGAAAAGAGAGAAGTTAAAGATCAGATGGAAGTTGCTGGCAACAGTTGGAATCCTGATTGTCGCAGTCCTGGGAAAATATTGGCTTTCCCAGGGCAATCTGGAGGAAAAGACTGCACAGACAGCAAAAGAAGAGGCGAAACTGAAAGAAGAGGTTTCAGAAGAAACGATTACAGTTACTGCAGACAACGAAGAAACTGAGGAAGCGTATATGGATCTGGCAATGGCTTATTTTCTTGATATCGGAGATTACGAAAAATCTCTAGAATATCTGAAAAAAGCAAAAAATACAAATCCATGTGCGAAAGAGCTGGAAGTAGTTGTTTTGTGGTTTTCCGGTGAGAAAATGTCAGAAAAAGATAAAAAAAGTTACCAGGAGCATCTGGAAAACCTGGAAAAAAATGTGCCGGAAAAAGGAGCATATCGATATTTACAATGTCTGATCCGTGGATATCAGATGATGAATACAGAAAAAGCAGCGTCTCATATGATTCGGCTTGGAAACAGATTTCTGCAGTCTGATGAAGCAAAAGAAGATGATGTCGCGGAAGTAAAAGAAGCAATGATCACAGCGTACGAGACACTGGGACAGACAGAAAAAGCGGCAGAATTCTGCGAAGAAGTTCTGGAGAAAGAAACACAGGATGAAAAACGGGAAGGGTTATATAAAAGAGCTGTGATGCTGTATGAAGAATGTGGAAGTATAGATACAGCACTGGAGATATGTTCCAGAGGCGTGAAGGAGATGAATGGTTCAACAGAATTGAAACTGCTGCATATACGGCTGCTATGCGCAGAAGAAAGTATAGGAAGAGATATCTGTGCACAGACGATTCAATCGTATGCAGAGCAGAATCCGGAGATTCTGGAATCCGAAGAATTTGTAAAACTGCAGAGAGAATATGAAATACAAGTGGAAGGAGATACAATATGGGTTGGAAAATGAAACGAGTGGCTGCATTGATAATTATACTGGTGATGCTCTTTGTGCAGTATTCGGGAGGCACAAAGATATCATATGCACAGAATAATGATTTCAGGGTATCTGATGAGG
>JAEDLC010000158.1 GCA_016295505.1 Dorea sp. | reverse complement strand
TATCCGAGTTTCTCGCTGTTCTTGTTGAGACGGGGTACAATATATTCATAAGTGGCGGAACCGGATCCGGAAAAACCACATTTCTCAATGCGTTATCGCAGTATATTCCAGGAGAAGAAAGAATTATTACAATTGAAGACAATGCAGAACTGAAGATTCAGAATGTACCGAATCTGGTCAGGCTGGAGGCACGAAATGCCAATATAGAAGGAACGGGTGCAATTACGATCCGGGATCTGATAAAATCGGCGCTTCGAATGCGCCCGGATCGAATCATTGTCGGAGAGGTACGGTCAGCTGAAGCGATTGACATGCTTCAGGCATTGAACACCGGTCATGACGGAAGTCTGAGTACCGGACATGCCAACAGTCCAAGAGATATGTTAAGCCGTCTGGAGACGATGGTTCTGATGGGCATGGAACTTCCGCTTCCTGCGATTCAGCGGCAGATCGCTTCGGGGATAGATATTATTGTGCACCTGGGAAGGATGAGAGATAAGAGCCGTAAGGTACTTGAGGTAACAGAGGTGCTGGGGTATGACAGAGGCGAGATTCTGTTGCAGACGTTATATAGGTATGAAGAAGAGCAGGCAGGGGGAAGAAAGTCGGGTGGCTGGAAAAAAATTCATGAACTTACACACAGAAAGAAGCTGCTGGCAGCAGGATATCACACGCCGTGACCGGTTTGGTGCAGTTTTGAAGACCGTTGGAATTCTATTGATAACAGCGTGGATGTATTATGGCACTTTCCTGGTGACCGTGCTGTTCATTCCTGCCGGCTGCCGGATGTACCGGATGTTTCAAAAGGAACTGGAAGAAAAAAAGGAGGCTGAGTTTCAATTGCAGTTCAAGGAGGCGATTCAGACGCTTTCTGCATCTTTGAACAGCGGATATTCTGTAGAGAATGCTTTTTATGAGACGCAAAAGGAACTTCTTATCATCTATCCACCGGAAGCAAGAATTTCCAGAGAATTACTGATAATTGTAAGAAAGCTGAAAATACATGTGCCGATAGAACAGGCGTTAAAAGAATTTGCGGAATGTACACAGACAGAAGAGGTCCAAAGCTTTGCGGAAGTATTTGGCATGGCAAAGAGAAGCGGTGGAGATATGATTGCTATTATACGGGATACAGTACGACAGATCAGTGACAAAATAGACGTAAAAAGAGAAATTGACACGATTCTGGCGGCGAAGAGATATGAATTTCGGGTGATGTCTGTCATCCCATATATCATTATTGGGTATATGTCGGTCAGTTTCCCGGAGTTTATGAAGAGTCTGTATGGCAATGCGGCAGGAATCGGGGTGATGACAGGGTGTCTTGCAATCTACACAGGCGCATATTATCTGGGCGTAAAGATGATAAAGATAGAAATCTGAAAAATGAAAGAATAAAATACTGGAAATATATATCTGTTGTGCTGGTGGTGGCGGGAAGCCTTCTTTTGCTTGGGGATTGTGTGAATTCTCTTGTGAAAACAGATGGAAAGATCGCACGAAACGATTACGGGAAGGGAACCCGAACAGAAGAACTGGATGTAAAAAAAGGAGATTCAAAAAGGACATCCGTAGAGGTGCAGGTTACGGAAAGAATGTATTCGGAACAAGAGATTCAGGAGTTGTTTCAGAGTATTATCAGGAAAATGGATCAATGGATTCTTGGAGATAATGAGAGCCTGGACAGAGTGGAAACAGATATGAATCTTCTGACACAGATCCCGGATACTCCGGTGGAGGTATCATGGAAACTGGATCGATACGATGTAATGAATGTCCGGGGAGAGATCCAGGAAAAAGAAATAGACGAAGAGGGGGAAGTGGTGAATCTCAGTGCAGTCCTGACATATACGGAAGATGAGACGCAGCAGGCCATGTATCAGTGTGCTGTCCGGATCTGTCCGCAGACAATGACGGATATGGAGGCAAAAAAACAGTTCATCAAAGAAACACTCCAAAAGGACGAGCAACTGGACCGAACGGAACGTGTCTGGAAACTGCCGGATACCATTCAGGGAGAAGCAGTGTCTTATTATCATAAGATGGACAGTCGGGGATTCATATTGATCATCATGGGAATCATATCCGGATTATTGCTGAAGGCCCTGAGACAGCAGGAACTGAAAAAGGCAGAGGACGAACGAAAGAGACAGATGATGCAGGATTATCCGGATATTGTCAATAAGATTACCCTGTTCCTCGGAGCAGGAATGACCGTAAAACGTGCATGGAAAAAGATTGTGGAGGAATATGTGAACAGGAAAAATACAGCCGGGATACGCTACGCATATGAAGAGATGAAACAGACCTGTTATGAGATGGAAAGTGGAGTTGCGGAAGCAGAAAGTTATGAAAACTTTGGCAGACGGTGCAATGTACAGGCTTATATTCGTCTGGGAGCACTCTTGTCACAAAATCTCAGAAAAGGAACGAAAGGTCTGGGGGATCTTCTTAAGATGGAATCTGTGCAGGCTTTCGAAGACCGCAAGGCAAGAGCAAAACGTATGGGTGAAGAAGCAGGTACCAGGCTTTTGATCCCGATGTTCCTGATGCTTGCAGAAGTATTGATCATTGTGGTTGTGCCGGCATTTTTATCCATGCAGATATAAAAAGGAATCAAGAAAGGAGAATGAATATGTGGAGAATACGTTATATGATGCAGGTATTGAGAGAAAAGCGGGGGATTGGAGTTGTGGAAGTCATCCTGATACTGGTGGTACTGATCGGACTGGTCATTATATTCAAGTCCCAGCTTACGAGCCTGGTAGAAACAATCTTCGAGAAAATAACCAGCGAAAGTGCGGGCATCTGATAAGCGGAGAAGTGACTGTGTATCTGAGTCTGATATTTCTTCTTTTATTGTCGTTTGTTATGGCAATGATAGAGAGTGCATCTTTACAGATGGCAAAAAATTATCGCCGGGCAGATACGAACCGAGCTCTGGAATGTGTATTTGCAGAATATCAGAAAGAACTTCTGGAAGAATACGATATCTTTGCACTGGAAGGAAGCTATGAAACCGGACAGTATTCGGAACAAAATATTGTAAACAGGCTGGCTTACTATGGGGCAGATCATATGGAACATCAGATTGAAAGAATACAGATGCTGACGGATCAGGGATGTCAGACTTTTTATGATCAGGCAGTGCAATATATAAAACATCGATATGGGATACAGAAGGTTGAAAAAATGCTGGGAATGTCTTCGCTTTGGAAAGAACAGGAGAAGCAGTCGCAGGAATATTCAAAGGAGGAAACAGATAACCAGAACCGGATAGAAGAACTTCTGGAAGAGCAGGA
>JAEDLC010000036.1 GCA_016295505.1 Dorea sp. | reverse complement strand
CCGATGTATGTAGCGATTGAAGAAGGGTACTTTGAAGAAGAAGGAATCGAATTAACACTCGTGACCGGCTTTGGTGCAGATAAGACAATGACTGCTGTACTTTCCGGAAGCGCAGATATTGGCTTCATGGGCTCCGAAGCGTCCATCTATACCTACAACGAAGGTGCCGGCGACTATGTCGTCAACTTTGCACAGTTGACACAGCGCGCCGGAAACTTCCTGGTCGCAAGAGAAGAAATGCCTGATTTTACATGGGAAGACCTGAAAGGAAAATATGTACTGGGAGGACGGAAAGGCGGGATGCCTGAAATGGTATTTGAATATATCTTAAAACAGAATGATATTGATCCTTCCACAGATCTTGAGATTGACCAGAGTATTGATTTTGGCTCAACTGCCGCTGCATTTTCTGAAGGAAAAGCAGATTTTACCGTTGAATTTGAGCCTGGTGCAACCAACCTGGAAAAAGAAGGAAAAGGCTATGTCGTTGCCTCTCTTGGAACTGACAGCGGTTATGTTCCATATACCGCGTTTTCTGCCAAAAAAAGCTATATCGAAAATAATCCTGACATCATCCAGGGATTCACCAATGCAATTCAAAAAGGAATGGATTATGTCCAGACACATACGCCGGAAGAGATCGGAGCCGTCATTGCTCCCCAGTTCAAAGAGACAGATCTTGACACGATCACCACAATCATTACCCGATACTACGATCAGGATACCTGGAAAGAGAATCTGATCTTCCGGGAAGAGAGTTTTGATCTTCTGCAGGATATCCTGGAAGAGGCCGGAGAGCTTACCACACGTGCACCTTATGAAGATCTTGTAACTACAGAATATGCAGAAAAAGCAGCCAGATAATTCTCCAAAGAAGGGATTGTTGCAAAATACCTTTGTATCATTTTGATATTATGCAATTTTCACAAGAAAAGCTGAGGTAAGCGACTCAGCGTCGAAGCGTTCTTGTAAAAATTGCATATAACAGAATGAAAACAAAAGATTTGTAACAATCCCTTTTATGAATCCAACTGCCTGATAATATAATTTTTCACTTCATCTTTCGGTATATCCAGAGCTGTCGCCAGCTCGCCATACAGAAAACGTTCTGCCATACTCAGATATTTTTCATCAATATTAATTGACTTTTTCCCTGATGACAGTCTCTTTAGCTTTCGCTGGTATGATGTTTTTATGATTGCGACCCACTCTCTGCATTGATTTTTCATCAACGCCTCCCGGTACAGCTCTTCTCTTTTTTTCTCATTTTCAACCCACAAGGTATCAATACCGGGCATTTCATCGATCAGCTTCCGGGCTTCTTCACCTGTCAGCACTGCCCGAACCTGCCGTCTCACATTGTCTACCGGTGTATATAATGTTCCTCCCACATCATACAACGGTCGTAAAGTATAATACTCTTTTCCCTTATCTGAACAGCTCATATTAAGCGGTCCAATATTCATTACTTCACAGACACCTTCTTTATAATGCGCAACATAATCACCTATCTTGAACATATTTACCTCCTGTCTGTTCCTCGTTTTCCCAGTCAGTCAATCCGATCTCCTTTTTCAGAGATCAGACAACCTAACAACCTACATATTTCATTATATCACGCTGATTTTTTTGATGTAAGGAAAATTTATACCTATATATGAAATTTTTTATACATTTCTTCATGAAACTCTTTTTTTCTGAATATAATCAACCCAGTCAGAAATAAAAGGCTGCATCCCACACAGATAACGGCTGGCGTCCGAAAGGTAATGACCTGAAATGCCAGAAGTACAAAAGGAACCAATATAGAATATACCGATGCCATCACATAATATATCATGTACTCTCTCGGCGAATGTGAATAGATTCTGGATATGATGAGCATGGAGAACTGTATTAATATGCAGATACTCGGGACTGCAAAATCAACAGACCATCCCCTCCATCCGGTCGCCCTGTCCCATAGGATACAGCCGACCGTGACGATCAAAAGCTGCCAGGTTGCATTTTTCAGAAGATTATAACGCTTCAGATATCCTACTGCCATCGTAATCCACATGCTGAGGCTTCCCGCTGCCACAAACCTTGACCAGTATCTTCCGGGTGACAGGATCACATTTGCCATAATACTGATGATGACTGCAGCGATACAGCAATAAGAAAATATCTGAAAAAACTTTCTGCCTTCATAATTCGGCCTTACTTGTTCCGGGAATTCCGGTTCAGTCATATGCACTGCAATTCCCAGATCTTCCAGAATCCGGTAGAAATTGCGCTGTATGTTAGAACTGTCGTAACGCGAGGTAAAGCCAAACGACAGAACATCCCCGAACGAACATACACACAGTTCCGTGCGATTAGTACTGGTATACACTCCAAACCGTTCAATATACGGAGTATACGCATCAGGCATCTTCACCGCACCCATATTGGAAAGAACTGCTGTCACTTCTTTTTCTGCCATTTTGGCCCCGGCACGGATACACCGGTTTTTCAATTCCAGAGGAGCCCATTTCAGAATCTTATGTTTTTCATAGGCAATCAGCTCATTCATACGTCCAGCCATATTCTCTTTTGACAGATTCTCTTTAAAATATTCTCTGACCGTATTCAATACATCCTCAAATGAGTCCTGTTTTGTACCAAACTGATATCCCGGCTCGATATAACTGAAAAAATTCAGCATAGAATCTGATGGAAAGATTTTTCTCAGATTGACCGGAACCATCAATATGACCGGCCTTTTTTCCTGAATTCTGCTCATTTCTTCATGTATCGCACTGATAAACGCTGCCGTAAGAAGGACGGACACGGATACCCCTTTTTCCCGCGAAACATCAAGAAGTTCTTTTACCGACACATGGCTTTCCTTCACCTGCAGAGGCTCATACTCTCCCCTTCTCTTTCTTATCTGATATGCATGATTTTTCTTTTTCTTTCGTCTCTGGAGATCCGGATTATAATACCTGCTGAAGCTGTCATCTTCCTGATCTTTGACCGTCAGGTACGCATCTGTAAGTTCTGCCTTTTCCAGCCCCTCCTCTTTATGAATCAGATACAGATAATTTTTTACCAGTTCCCGCAGAAACTCTGTTGCACCGGTCCCATCCGTCAATGCGTGAAACACTTCAAAATTAATCCGCTTTTCATAATATGTCACTTCAAAAAGCAGGGTTTTCTTATCACGCACATACAGACAGCTGCACGGCTCCTTATATTCTTCCCGTACGACCGGTCTTAATTCACTTTTCTCCAGATAATGCCAGAACAGCCCTTTGCGCATTACAGACAAAAAAACCGGATACTTCTCAATCGTCTGATTCAGCGCCTCCTGAAGGACTTTTCCATCCACTTTCTCTTTTAGTACGCAATAAAATCGAAAAACACGTGTATCTTTTGGGCTGCTGGCTGCTGAAAACAGCTTTGCCGCATTATCCAGGCTTCGCCAGTACGCCCGTCTCTGTTGAAACAATGTTTTAGTCCTCCCCTAAAAACTGATTGATGATCTGAAAGCTTTCTTTTACATGATAATAACGGATTCCCAATGCAAAATATCCGTGAAGAGCGTCCGGAATCCGATGGATCTCCACATCATTTCCTGCTTCTTTCAGCCTTCTTCCGTATTCCTCCCCTTCGTCTCTGAGTGGATCATATTCTGCGGTCAGAATCAGTGTTCTCGGCTGGTTCCTGTAATCTGTCTCTAACAAAGGCGCAAAATATTTATTTTCTTTATCCCCTTCATCCGAAGCATAGAAATTGAGATAATCCCGCATTTTTCCAGCTGTAAGAAGATAATCACTCCCACACTTCTTTACCGACTCATACGGAGAATTCTCACTGTAATCGTTGTTTAGCGCAGGATAGATCAATATCTGACGCTGTGGAAAAAAATCTCCCTTATCCCTTGCCATCAATGATACCGCCGCCGCCAGATTCCCTCCGGCACTGTCTCCGATCAATGTAATCTTATCCGGATCCATATTCAGGAGAAAATGATTCCTGTAGATTTCTTTTGCCGCAACATAGCAATCATTCAGCCCCGTTGGAAATGGATGCTCCGGAGCCAGCCTGTAACCAACAGACACCACTATATGATTGGTTGCTGCTGCCATTCTCGCACAGATACGTTCATAATTATCTATGCTTTCCGTAACCCATCCGCCTCCGTGAAAGAACAACAGTACCGGAAGCTTTCCGGACACGGCTTCATCCGGGAGATAAAGGCGTACCGGCACCTCATAATCTCCATTGTATATCTTGTAATCGATCGTTTTATGAAAGATCTTCAGTGGGTCAATGGCCTTGAGATTCGCCAGGTGTCTGGATGCTTCCACTTCGATTCCGTCAAAAGAAAGCGCCTTCAATACCTTCCGCATTGATTTATTAATTGCCATATCACTCTCCTGCCATTTACCGAATATATCCTTCTTCATATGCCATTGCTTTGCTGTATGCATAGAGTTCCGCAAACGTTGCCTCCTTATAAGGAGCAACATAGAATATTCCTGCAATGCCGCATGTAATCACACTGAGAAGATCCCAGCCGATAAAGGACAATGACAGTATAAATGTCTCCATCTTCTGGCCGTTCATCATTCTCTTACTGATTGCAAACACTTCTTTATGATCCATTCCCGGATTCTCAGCCAGAATATACGGAACCATCAGATATTCATAATATTTTATGATTCCCGGAACGATCAGAAGGAGCGACCAGAGTATCGTATACAGTTCTCTTAAAAACATGGTTAACACTACATTCCCATAGTTTCCGGATTTAAAACCATCCAGAACTACCCCGACAGATGGTGTTCCTTTCTTATTTAATACAAAGAAACGTTTTCCGCCCATTTCGATTACCGTTCCCACAAAGATGGCAAGCAGGATACCGACTATCGTTCCCGCAATCAGCACGCCACCGGTCAGAAGACCGAAAAACGGCACCTGAAACGAGAGATATTCTCCGGTCATTCCACTTCCTTCACTGTAATAACTGTAATTCTGAGATACTCTTCCTCCTGCATTTCCTGAATTCAGAAGCGTTGTTACGATTGACATAATAAAAGCAACTCCCACACACGGCAGATAATTCCTCTTAAAGGCAATCTTACCATTCATTTTTAAACGTTCTCGTGTCCACATATTCTTTTCCCCCATTCCTGTAATTTACAATCTCTTCTCCTGTTCCTGAATTCTTTCGTTCAGATCATTCAGATAGACCCATCGATCCATCTTTTCTTCCAGAGCCGTTTCTTTCTCTTCCTTTTTCTGAACAAGTTCATTCAGTTTCGCAGAATTTGTCGCGTTTTCGGCAATTTTCTGATCCAGGCATTCAATCTCATCTTCCAGAGCTGCAATCTCGTCATCGATCACTTCAAATTCTTTTTGCTCCTTATATGAAAACTTAAGCTTTGTTGAAGGCTGTTTCCATGCCTTCTTTGCCGCAGAATCCGTTTTTTCTGATTTCCCCTGCGGCTTCTCTGAGATTTCTTCTGGTTTTTCCAGTTCCTTTCGTATCAGATAATCAGAATATCCACCCTCAGACTGACGGATTGTTCCGTTACCTTCAAACGAAAAAATCCGGGTTACGGTTCGATCCAGAAAATATCGGTCATGAGATACGATGATGATGATTCCGTCAAAATGATCCAGATAATCTTCCAGAATCGTCAGCGTCTGAATATCCAGATCATTCGTCGGCTCATCCAGTATCAGCACATTCGGCGCCTCCATCAGAACACGCATCAGATATAATCTTCTTCTTTCTCCTCCCGACAGCTTCTCAATCTTCGACCACTGCATCGCTCCGTCAAACAGGAAACGTTCCAGCATCTGTGAAGCGGTAATTCTACCCTCGGAAGTTGCAATATACTCTCCCGCTTCTTTCACATAATCAATCGCTTTCATGGATGTATCCATGTATTCATTTTCCTGAGAAAAATATCCGATCCGAATCGTCTGTCCGATCTCAACCCGTCCGGTATCCGGCGGAACAATTCCGTTGATGATCCGAAGAAGTGTTGACTTCCCGCATCCATTCGGTCCGATAATGCCAATTCTGTCATCTCGCAAAAATATGTAGTTAAAATCCTCAATCAGTTTTTTCTGATCGTAAGATTTGGATATATTCTGAAGCTCAATTGTCTTATTTCCCATTCTGGATGATACAGAATCCAGCACAACTCTTTTTTCTTCCTGAATATCCTTCATCTCCTGCATCGCTCTGATCCGGTCAATATGTGCTTTTTGTTTCGTGCTTCTGGCTCTTGCTCCCCGGCTCAGCCATTCCAGTTCTGTCCTAAGAAGGCTCTTTCTCTTACGTTCCGTCGCCAGTGCGATATTCTGCCGTTCTTCTTTCAGACGTACGAATTCCGAATAATTTCCCGGATAACTGTATAATTTCCCCTGATCCACTTCCAGAATCCTGTTGGAAACACGATCCAGAAAATATCGGTCATGTGTTACCATGAGAATCGCTCCCCGAAACTGAATGAGATACTCCTCCAGCCACTCTGACATTGCATTGTCCAGGTGGTTTGTAGGCTCATCCAGCACCAGAATATCTGCAGGTGTAAGAAGTGCGTTCACAAGAGCAATCCTTTTTTTCTGTCCTCCGGACAGATGCTCCACATGTTCATCATAATCTGTAAAGCCCAGTTGATTCAGCATGGATTTCGCATCTGCTTCGATCGTCCAACGATTCATTTCATCTATATTTCCCTCAACTGCAGCTCTCAGGACCGTTGTACCCTCTTCAAATACAGGAGTCTGCGGAAGATAACAGATCTTTACCTGGCTCCCCATGCTGATCTTTCCGGAATCACAGGGTTCTATACCGGCTGTCACCTTAAGAAGCGTTGATTTTCCCATCCCATTGATTCCGATGACCCCGATTTTTTCATTCTCATTAATGCTGAAATCCACATCATCAAGCAGCACTCTGTCTGTATACGACTTGGTAATATGTTCCATTGTAAGTAAATTCATAATCCATGTTCCTTATCTCTTTGCTTCTGCATTGTTTTCATCGCGGGTGAATATACCCGGATAATAATATTATATTTACTTTTCTCTACACCTGCAATATCAGAATTCTTACTTTATTATGAACACAGCTACCATACCCAGGCATAAAAATGGTCCCAGTGAAAAGACGGTATTTCGACCGGCTCGTTTTACAATCAGCAGATACAGACAATACGCACCTGCACTGAATATTGCCGGAACTACGGAAGCAAGAATTTTTTCCGCTCCCAGAAAGCATCCGCCGGCCGCCATCAGCTTCACATCCCCTCCTCCAAATGCTCCGGGATACAATGTTGTGATCAGAAGCATCGGGAAACTGACACAAACTCCTCCGACAAGTCGTGAAAAAAGTGTAACATTATTCATCACCGGAATTGCCAGTATGGAAAGTATCAGAATTGCAGCAATCCATTCATCATCGATTCTCTGATATCTCAGATCTGTATAGGAAACCCATAACAGGACTGCAATAAATGCTATATGAAACACGATCTCCATATTCTGTCGCAATCCATCCATCATCCTTTCTACTTATGATCACAGGCGGGTGTTCATATATTCTTTTCGTATCTCCTCAGGAACCAGCATGCCACCGGTCGCCCACACGATATGAACGGCATGTTCCATCTGTGCTTCCAGTCCATGTTTCTTCAGATAATCTCTTGTTGCTTCCGCCTTTTCCAACCGGGCCGGACCTTCAAATGCAGCACAGGAACTGGGCTCAATAAAGATATCTTCTGTGTTTACCAGTGCTCGCATATATTCATACAGCCACCGGTCATCCAATGTAAATTCTCCGCTCAGTATCGGTTCCATTACTTTCCCGACAAAACCGGATGGACGGCCTACCGCCAGTCCGTCTGCATGCGTCTGTCCCGTCAGGCCAACATCCTGCACGCAGATCCGGCTGTGAAGTCCTGTTGCCATCCCCAACACCATACAGGGTGCCTGCGTCGGCTCAACAAAAAACACGTGAACATTATCACCCCATATCTCCTTCAATCCATAAGTAATTCCTCCCGGGGCCCCACCGACACCACATGGGATATATACGAATAACGGATGCATTTCATCAATCCGGATCTTCTTTTCATCAAGCTGCCGCTTCAGACGTCTTGCGGCTACTGCATACCCCATAAACAGATTTTTGGAATTCTCATCATCCACAAAGTAACTTTTCAGATCCATATCAGATTCTTTTCTTCCATTCTTCACTGCCTCACTATAATCCGAATCATATTCTATCACCGTCACACCGTGCCTTCTGAGCATATCCTTCTTCCATTGTTTTGCATCAGAGGACATGTGCACGATTACCTGATATCCGACGGCTGCACTGGCAATTCCGATACTCAGTCCAAGATTACCGGTAGAACCGACCTGGATCTTATACTGCCGGAAGAATTGCCTGCACTCTTCATCTGCAAGTCTGGAATAATCATCCTGCTGTGTAATAAGTCCCTCCTCCATTGCCAGATCTTCGGTATGCTTCAGAACCTCATAGATTCCACCTCTTGCCTTGACAGATCCTGCAACTGCCAGATGACTGTCCTTTTTTAACAGTAATGTCCCTCTGACTGTTCCTTCGTTCGCCTGATTCAGATACGCCTGCATTCGGGATATCTGCACAAGTTCAGATTCAATCAGCCCCTCTTTTTCCTTTGTTTCCGGGAAACATTTCATAATAAACGGGGCAAAACGATTCAGTCTGGCTTCGGCATCATCAATCTCTTCGCCTGTGACGCCCAGATTATTCATCGCTTCTTTCCATGGCTTTTTCTCCGGGTTCACCCATGTAATTTCTTTTGCATCTGCAATATCCTGTACAATCGAATCATTCATATACTTTTTCTCCATGATCTTCTTCTCCTTCCTCCTGCATTTTCAGAAAAAAGAAGGACTGCCGCAAAATGTAGATACAACTATATTTTGCGACAATCCGCCGTTCATACATACATCTCCTGATATTATTATATTTTACAGGAATATATATTTCAATATAAATAAAATTGCGAGAACATACATCAATACACTGATCTTCTTATCTTTTGCTTTTCCGGTGATCAGATTTAAAACAACATAAGCGATAACGCCCATGGATATACCTTCTGATATACTGTAGAAGAATGGCATTGCAATGATACAGATGTAGCATGGAAGTGCCTCTGCAATATCTCCAAAATCAATGTTGGAAACATTTGTCAGCATATAAAATCCTACAACGATCAGTGCCGGTGCAGTTGCAAATGATGGGATTGCAAGGAATATTGGTGACAGGAACAAAGCCAGTCCGAAAAGAATCGCTGTCGTTATTGCTGTAAGACCGGTTCTTCCTCCTTCTGTTACACCTGACGCACTCTCTACATAAGTAGTAGTTGTCGTAGTTCCAAATACAGCTCCTGCAGTCGTTGCAATGGCATCCGCAAGAAGCGCACCTTTGATATGTGGAAGTCTTCCCTCTTCATCCAGCATGTCTGCCTTAGAAGATACGCCAATCAATGTTCCGATCGTATCGAACATATCAACAAATAAGAAAGCAAAGATAACCACTATAAAATTAAGAGAAAATACTCCTGAAAAATCCAGTTTCGCAAATACAGGAGCAATGCTCGGAATTGCCAGACCGTTGCTGAAGTCCGGAAGCAGACTATAGAATCCAAGTTCCGGATTCGGAACATAGATTCCTGCAAACTGACAGATGATTCCAAGTGCCCATGTAATCAAAATACCCCATAAGATATTACCCTTGATGTTTTTGATTACAAGAATACCTGTGATCACAACACCGATTACAGCCAGTAACACCGTAATTCCCACGTTATTAAACGCAGCTTCCACTCCATTCACAGAATTGTATCCTTCTAACGAGAACAACTCCACCAGTGTTGCACCGCCAATTACAATATTCGCGTTCTGAAGACCGATAAATGCAATGAACAGACCTATTCCCACGCTGACTGCTGCCTTCAGATTCTTCGGGATTGCATTAAAGATTGCTTCACGAACATTGGTCAGAGACAGAATAATAAACACAATACCTTCCACAAACACAGCCGTTAAAGCAACTTCCCACTTATACCCCATTCCGAGAACGACTGTATAAGCAAAATACGCATTCAGACCCATTCCCGGTGCCAGCGCAAACGGGTAATTCGCCAGCAAAGCCATCATCAGTGTACCGACCAATGATGCAAGCGCCGTTGCTGTAAATACTGCTCCCTGATCCATTCCTGCTGCAGCAAGAATACTTGGATTGACGGCCAGTATATAGGCCATTGTCATGAACGTTGTGATTCCGGCAAGAACTTCTGTTTTAACATCTGTACCGTTCTCACTGAGTTTGAAAAACTTTTCTAACATGTGATTTCCTCCTTCATGTCACTCATTATATATTCGATAACAATCTCATTCTAACAAAACAGACCCGTAAAGTAAACGGGTCTGTTTAGAAAATCACTGTATTTCTCTGATCTTTTTCCGAAGTGCAAGTACCTGATTTGGCGCAACAGATAACTCATCGATTCCCATCTGAATAAATTGTTCCGTTAATTCCAGATCTGCTGCAAGATCTCCACATATGCCAATCTTCTTTCCTTCCAAATGAACATTATTGGTAATGATACGAATCATCTTCAAAAGTGCCGGATGATGTGGATCATACCATTTTTCCAGCCTTGCATTTGTGCGGTCCATTCCAAGCGTAAGCTGTGACAGATCATTCGTGCCGATACTGAAAAAATCCACTTCTCTTGCAAGCTCACCACTGATCATAACCGCTGCCGGCGTTTCAATCATAACGCCTACAAATATCTCTTCGTTAAACGGTATCTTTTCATCTTTTAATTCTTTTTTTACTCTCTCCAGTATCCGCTTTGCGCGTACCACCTCGTCAAGTGAAGTGATCATCGGAAACATCAGCAGGACATTGCCGTATGCCGATGCACGAAGAACTGCACGAAGCTGTGTCTTAAATATCTCTTCTTTATCAAGCGACACACGGATTCCACGGTAACCGATCGCCGGATTTGCTTCTACTCCAAGATCCAGACACTCTGCCGTCTTATCTCCTCCGAGATCCGCAGTTCGGATTACAAGCTTTTTGGTTCCCATCGCTTCTGCCGCCAGCTTATATGTCTGAAACTGCTGCTCTTCTGTAGGCAGCTTGTTACCGTTTTCCATATACAGGAATTCACTCCTGAACAGTCCAATGCCTCCGGCATCACAGCGAAGGACATTCTCGATATCTTCCCTTGTTCCGATATTGGCATAGACATCTATTTTCTGTCCGCTCTGCGTAATATTTTCTTTTCCTTTCAGACGTTCCAGGTTGACTACCTGTGTATGGTTTTCATCCTGTCTCTGTTTCATCTTGGTGATCGTTGTATAATCCGGTTCAATATATACTTTTCCATCAAATCCATCAATGATGATCGTCTTGCCTTCATATTCTTTCTTCAGAGACTCTCCTAACCCGATGACCGCCGGAATCCCTTTCGTTCTGGCCAGAACTGCTGTATGTGAATTAATGGTTCCGTAACGTGTCACAAACCCGAGAACCTTTGTCTTATCCAGCTGAACAGCTTCACTTGGATACAGTTCTCCCGCAGCAAGTACAAACGGCTCATCCATCAGCATCCGGTCTTTCCATGCTCTCGACAGGATACGCAGGACTCTGGTCACTACATCCTTGACATCTGCCTCATGCCCCTGCACATAACTTTTATCATTCTTGATCGCATATGTGATATAATTTTCTGCTACATTCTTAAGTGCATATTCTGCATTCAGTTTCTGTTCTACAATAATTGCCGTTACCTGACTGATAAAATCCTGATCCTCCAGTATCATCTGCTGCATCTCAAAAATAGTTGCATTCGCCTCACCGACTTCCTGCGTCGCAGAATCATAGAGATCCTTCAGATCCTGAATTGCTCTCATTCTGGCTTTCTGGAAACGCATCACTTCTTTTTCTACATCTTTTACATAAATACGACGTATCTCTTTTGTATCTCTTTTATAGAAGCTGATCTTTCCGATCGCAATTCCTTCCGATATCTTTTTCCCCGTCAATGTTATCATAATTCATACCCTTTTCTTCATATGGATAATAATACTTTACACTTTTGCCAGGATTTCGTCAAGTAGAATAGATTTTTGTATGAAAATACAAATTTTTATGCAAATGCATTGACTTATTTATCAATATATGCTAATCTCAAAAAGTATAATCTATAGATTAATCTAATAGATTTCACTTTTTAATTAATTTTTATGGAGGTATTAGAATGAGAGGTACAGTAAAATGGTTTAACAACCAAAAAGGATATGGCTTTATCTCTGACGCAGAAGGTCACGATGTATTTGTACACTACTCAGGTCTGAACATGGAAGGGTTTAAAACTCTTGAAGAAGGCCAGGAAGTAGAATACGACGTAACCGAAGGCGCAAAAGGCCCGCAGGCAGTTAATGTAACGAAACTCTAATCAATTGCTAATCTGAGTTTAGATGTACCTTTTATATATATAAAGCATATGCTCTGTTTTTGATTTAGATATCTAAAAGTAATACATGATAAATAGGATTAAAAAAGACCGGGTAACATCTGTTATCTGGTCTTTTTATTTATTCTATGCTTTTCTGGTCACATTCAGCTGCATATTAATTCCAAAAGGATTCAGGACAATCGCTGTTGTTTCTTTGGACAGCAGCTTCGGCACATTCGCTGCCTCCACCGTTCCCACCGTATACTTTTCTTTTTTATTCACATTCTGAAACTTCATAAATTCCTGCATATCTGTAAATACAGGCTGCAATACCTGTCCGTCATCTTTTTTCAGAACCGGCATCTTTTTTTCCGGATTCATTGCTACCAGAAACTTTCCTTCCCTATAATGTGCCATCATCTCTTCTTCCAGCTCTCTGATCTCCGGATTTGGAACATTCATTCCTTTTCCTCTGACCTGCTGCATGAGATAGATGGCAGTCAACAACAGTTCCGGATTCTCAACAACGTTTTCCTTCGGAATTTTTTCAGAAGGTTCAGGTCTGCGGACAAGTTCAGACAGCTGGACTGAAGTCTGACTTTTTGTTCCTCTTCCAACCTTCAGGCAATTCACTCCCATCGGAAACAGACTGGTATAAAACGGCAGGAAAAAACGATTCTCAACCTTTAATATACGAACCGGATTCTTTTCGCTGATCAGTTTTTTTGCCTCTTTTTTTGCATCCTCTTCCGTATAATACAAAAACACTTCATCGTCATATGTCTCTGAATCGCAGGATACATACGGCATCCTTGTACAGTCAGACATTAATACATATAATTCCTTTGCTTTTCTGAGTTTATCCAAAGCTGCTTTTTTTTCTGTGTCCATCCTGTAATCTCCCTCTCTTCCTTCTGGCATTGCACACTAATGAAATTATTATACCTCATACTTTTGATAAAGTACACCATAATTCCATAAAAGAGAGTCTCTTATCGCTGATTCACCCTACTGCTTTTTCCGCTTTCCGCAAACAGCCACTGAGATTACTCCGACTCCTGCAAGACCGATCATCAGGAAGATAACCACTCCCATTCCACCGGTTGAAGGCAGGCTGAATCCTTTATGGTTTTCTACTGCAACTGTAACAATTCCTGCATCTTCATCCAGCTTACTTACATAATCCCCTGTTTTAGTTGTTATATTTTTTCCGTCTATCTTAACGCTTAATGCTCCATTTGCTTTTCCGCCCGTCTCATCTGCGATCAGTTCCACTTTGATCGGATTGGCAAGTAGTGTATATCCTTCCGGAGAAAATATCTCAGTCAGATAATATGTACCTGCATCAAGTGTGCCAAATGAAATATTTCCTTCCTCATCCGATGTTCCACTTTCCACAAGGGACAATCCTTCCGGATCGTGTGTCAGCTGAAAGACTGCACCGGAAAGAGCTTTTGTTTCCTCATCATTTGTAAACTTAACAACATGAATCCCAAATGAGTATACCGTAACATCTGCTCCTTTCGCTGTTGTTGATTCTCCCGATCTGTGATTGTAGTCCAGAAAAACACTGTTCTTATTACCTGTTTTACCCATGACTGCTTCTGCTGTTACTTTGGCATCATAATTTACCGTAACTGCTTCTGTACGATGTGCTCTGATAAACTCCTTGGAAAAGGAAATGCTAAGATCCGCTTCCTCTCCTGTTTTTGGGGAAGCCGTAACAGAGTAAGTACCGGAACTTTCCTGTATCTGTACTCCTCCCACCTCTACCGTAACCGGATGTTCTTTTGACTTCTGAATGTCCAGACCAGCACTCATAATATCACGGATAGTAAATGTTACTTCATTGTTGAAGTATTCATCCGGATAGTCCGGAACCGCTGTTCTCACTACATACTGTACATAATCTCCAAATCCTGCTGTTCCATCTTCTTCTTCAGCAAGGCTCTTTTCAATTCCGACCTGTGCGTTTTTAGGTTCTGCCTCTACATCATAAACCCATTCACGTCCCGGCATGTCTGTTTGCACATAATTATTCGTCGATGGAATTGCGATCAGGAACGGACTTCCCGCAACATACCCTTCCGGTGCCGAAGTCTCCATAACCAGATAATATCCCAGCGGAAGATCTGAGAACAGACAGCTTCCATCTTCTCCTGTTACACCACTTGCTTCCGGCTGTATATCTGCACTGATTGCAGCTGCTTTTAATTCCAGGGCAAGACTTTCGATCTCTACAGAAGAATAATTACCGAGATCATCTGCTGTCACTCCACTTAAAACATCTGCAAATGCAGCTGCTTTTTCATAGGCAGCATAATCTCCCGGCTGTTCTGCCGGTGTCAGCTCCATCACTCTGTATACGGAAAATCCCGCTCCGGCGAGAGGAATGTCTGCAGAAGGCCCATGCTTTTTTATTGTCAAAGTTCCTGTTGTTCTCCCCGTGATCAGCATGTCATCCTGTCTTTCAATTGCTGCTTTTGCTGTCATATGAGGCATCCACAGTATACTTCCCAGGCAAATCGCTCCTGACAGTGCAAATGCTGTTAATCTTGTTGCTTTTTTGATTGTTTTTTTCATAAAAACCTTCCTTTCTTAATGTAAATATTTATTTATGAAATCTCTTCTATGAGATATTTCATCTTCCGGTCTATGTTTCTTCTGTCTCTGAGCTGCGTCTGTGTCTTACTACAGCTGCCGTAAGCAGGGCAAAAGTACTGATTCCCAGATACATTTCTGTCTCTGATGCATCTGCGGTCTTTACATCCTGCTTTTTTTCATTCGGTACTGCTTTTGGTTCAGCAATCACTTCATACAGAGGACCTTCTATTCCTTCGTCAGTTTCTTCAAAATAAGGGATCGTAACCAGGAATGGATCTACGATTCCATACGAATTCTCGTTCGGAACCATCACCAGATAGATTCCTTCCTCCAGATCTTCAAACACTGCTACACCTTGTGAATCTGTTGTCGTTTCACAATTCTGTAAACGTTCTGTCTGACTTATGGCTTTTTTTGCCGCATCTGCAACCTCTTCTCTGTCCCCGGGATCATTTACTGTCAGCGATTCGGGTTCAAAAACAGGAAGTCCATCTGCTCCGGTTCTTCCTATCCGATAAAGCAGTACCTTCAGATCTGCTCTACAGGAATCTTCATACTCTAAATCCCGAAATTCAATCCGGACACTTCCCTTCGAGGCTTCCGCCGTTATGCAGGAAATCCCCACACATCCAACACAAGCCAGAACAGTCAGAACCGGCTTTTTCCATCTCTTCTTTTTCTTCATACATTTCCTCCTTCTTTTTCTTCCCGGCTTTTTATTCAGCC
>JAEDLC010000157.1 GCA_016295505.1 Dorea sp. | reverse complement strand
CACTGCGAAAAGAAGAACGAAGGATTCAAGACTGCTTCCAAGGTTCAGTATGTGGCAAGAGTCGGAAATTTCATTGATCGGGGAGTTTCTTACAGTGGTGCATTGCAGATACTGAAGGTAATCATGAGCTATGAATATCTGTGGCAGAATATCCGTGTGAAGGGCGGCGCGTATGGATGTATGAGCAGTTTTAACCGTATTGGTGACGGATATTTTGTATCCTATCGGGATCCAAATCTGAGAAGAACGATGGAAGTATATGAAGGTGTCGTAGAATATCTTGAAAACTTTACGGTAAGTGAACGTGATATGACGAAATATATTATCGGAACGATGAGTAATATAGATCAGCCGATGACGCCTTCTGCCAAAGGTGACCGTTCTATGAATCTGTATATGAATAAAGTGGATGCAGACATGATACGGAAAGAACGAATCGAGATTCTCGAAGCCGGTCAGGAGGATATCCGCAGACTTGCAAAAGTTGCACAGGCGGTGCTCCAGGCAGAGCAGATCTGTGTGATCGGAAGTGAAGACAAGATTGAAGAAGACAGGGACCTGTTTATGAAAGTGACAGGATTTTAGAGGGAGAATGTATGAAAAAAGATTATAAATCAGGATTTGTGACACTGATTGGACGCCCGAATGTTGGAAAATCTACGCTGATGAATCAGCTGATCGGACAGAAGATAGCTATCACATCGAATAAGCCACAAACAACGCGCAACCGTATTCAGACTGTACTTACGACAGAAGAAGGGCAGATCGTGTTTGTGGATACACCAGGAATTCACAAAGCAAAGAACAAACTGGGCGAATACATGGTAAATGTTGCGGAACGCACGTTGAATGAAGTAGACGTGATTCTGTGGCTTGTGGAACCGACGACGTACATCGGTGCGGGCGAGCAGCATATTGTCAGTCAGCTGAAAAAAACAAATACTCCTGTCATCCTGGTCATCAATAAGATTGACAGTGTGAAAAAAGAAGAGATCCTGCCTTCGATTGCAGCTTATAAGGATATCTATGATTTCGCAGAGATTGTTCCGGTGTCTGCAAGAAATGGAGATAATACCGGGGAGCTTGTGAAGGTGATCATGAAATATCTTCCGTATGGTCCGCAATTTTATGATGAAGATACTGTGACAGACCAGCCGGAACGGCAGATCGTTGCAGAACTGATCCGGGAAAAAGCGCTTCACTGTCTGCAGGATGAGATCCCTCACGGTATTGCTGTGGCAATTGACAGCATGAAGATGAGAAATAAAGTGATGCACATTGATGCCACTATTATCTGTGAAAGAGATTCGCACAAGGGGATCATTATTGGAAAACAAGGAAATATGTTGAAAAAAATCGGAAGCACTGCCCGCTATGAGATTGAGAGAATGTTGGATTGCAAAGTAAATCTCAAGTTATGGGTCAAAGTGAAGAAGGACTGGAGAGACAGTGAATTCCTGATGAAAAATTTTGGATATCGGGAAGATGAATAAAAAATAACTTCTGTGGGAGAACCTATTCTTAAAGGCGAAGGATGAGGTGATTCGAATGGAAGAATACTGGGACCGTTTTGTGAGAACGGGAAAGATAATGGATTATCTGAATTATAAAGGAATCGCAGTCTGCAAGTACCGGGATCCCCTGGAAAAAGGAAACGCAGATCCCGGTGCGGCAGACTGTGATAAAGGAGAGGCAATTGGTGAATCAGATTACACTGACCGGCATGGTGCTTGCGGCGGCGCCTATTGGTGAATATGACAGAAGAGTGGTGATTCTGACCAGAGAAAGAGGGAAGATCTCAGCATTTGCCAGAGGAGCAAGGAGACCGAACAGTGCGCTTCTGGGAATGACGAGTCCCTTTTCCTTTGGAGAATTTACGGTATATGAGGGGCGGACATCCTATACACTGGTGTCAGCCTCTATTTCCAATTATTTTCAGGAGCTTCGCGAGGATGTAGAGGGTGCTTATTACGGGTTTTACTTTCTGGAACTTGCGGATTATTACGCGAGAGAAGCCAATGATGAGACTGCGCTGTTGAAACTTCTGTATCAGACACTTCGTGCGCTGACAAATCCGAATATTCCGGATAAACTGATTCGCTACATATATGAATTAAAGTCGATTGCTGTAAATGGAGAGGGGCCTCAGGTATTTGAATGTCTGACCTGTGGTGATCGCAGCAGAGAGAAGGTATTCAGCATCAGAAGAGGCGGATGGGTATGTTGCGAATGTAAAAGGTATATTACAGATGGAGTACCGCTTCTTACATCTACCTGGTATACACTTCAATATATTCTCAGCGCTCCGGTTGAAAAGCTGTATACATTTGTGGTGAAAGACGAAGTGCTGGAAGAACTTTCGAGGGTTATGAAGGCGTATATGGACGAGTATATAGGGAAAACTTTCAAGTCTTTGAAAATACTGGAGACAATTGTAGAATAAAGCTTGAAAATGACAGTCTAAGACGGTATAATAAGTTCAATTATCACAAATCAGAAGGGAATGATGAGATATGGTAGAGAAGACTATGGAAAAAATTGTAGCATTGGCGAAATCAAGAGGGTTCGTATATCCGGGGTCTGAGATTTACGGCGGGCTTGCTAATACATGGGACTACGGGAATCTGGGTGTAGAGCTGAAGAACAATGTAAAAAAAGCCTGGTGGCAGAAGTTTGTGCAGGAGAATCCATATAATGTGGGTGTAGACTGTGCGATTCTGATGAATCCACAGACATGGATTGCCAGTGGACATCTGGGAGGATTCAGTGATCCTCTGATGGATTGTAAGGAATGCCATGAGCGTTTTCGTGCAGATAAGATGATTGAGGACTATGCACATGAGCATGGAATTGATATTGGGGACAGCATTGATGGATGGAGTCATGAGCAGATGGAAGCATTTGTAAGAGATCACGAGATTCCATGCCCGACATGTGGAAAACATAATTTTACAGAGATCCGTGAATTTAATCTGATGTTCAAGACATTCCAGGGAGTTACAGAAGATGCCAAGAACACTGTATATTTAAGACCGGAAACGGCACAGGGTATCTTTGTAAACTTTAAGAATGTACAGCGTACATCCAGAAAGAAGATTCCATTTGGTATCTGTCAGATTGGTAAATCTTTCCGTAATGAGATCACTCCGGGTAACTTTACGTTCCGTACCAGAGAGTTTGAGCAGATGGAATTAGAGTTCTTCTGTGAACCGGGAACAGATCTTGAATGGCATGCATACTGGAAGAAATATTGTCTTGACTGGTTGAAAACACTTGGAATCAAAGATGAGGAGCTGCGCCCTCGTGATCATTCTCCGGAAGA
>JAEDLC010000156.1 GCA_016295505.1 Dorea sp. | reverse complement strand
AGTGTTCACAGTACTTGATCCATCCAGGTGAACAGGAGGTGATCATCGGAAGTACCCCGCCATTCTTTACTCTGTCCAGAAGCTCTGTTGCCTCTTCCATGATTGTAAGGTCAGCTGACCAGTCTGTATCAAACACCTTATCAAATCCGATTCTTCGAAGCGCAGCTGCCATCTTGCCCTCTACATCTGTGCCCATCGGATATCCGAACTCTTCTCCAAGTCCTGCACGTACGGAAGGTGCAGTCTGAACCACTACATACTTATCCGGATCTGCAATTGCATCCAGAATCTTCTGTGTATAATCCTTCTCATATAATGCTCCGGTCGGACAGACAGCGATACACTGACCGCAGGATACACAGCTTGTCTCACCAAGTCCCATTCCGAACGCAGAGCCGATCATCGTATCAAAACCACGATTGTTTGCTCCGATTACACCGATTCCCTGTACCTTTTCACAGACAGCGACACAGCGACGGCAAAGAATACATTTATTATTGTCACGAATCATATGTGCTGCAGAATCATCCAGCTCATAATGATTGGTTGCTCCCTGATAATAGTTCTCATCGTCTACTCCATACTCGCGGCAAAGCTGCTGCAGTTCACAGTTTCCACTGCGTACACAGGAAAGACATTTTTTATCATGATTGGATAAAAGCAGCTGCAGTGTTTTCTTTCTGGACTCGATCAACTTCGGTGTATTGGTATATACTTCCATTCCTTCATTGATCGGATGTACACAGGCAGCCACAAGATTTCTGGCTCCTTTTACTTCTACCACACACATACGGCAGGCACCGATCTCATTGATCTCTTTCAGATAACACAGTGTCGGTATCTTGATTCCTGCAATATGCGCTGCTTCAAGGATAGTAGAACCTGCAGGAGCCGATACATCAAGGCCATTAATTTTAAGATTAATATTTTCCATATTCTCCATCCTCCATTACTCTTTATAAATAGCACCAAAACGACATTTTTCCATACAAGCTCCACACTTCACGCACTTATCCGGATTGATCACATGCGGCTCTTTTACCTTACCGATAATTGCATCATTCGGACAGGTTCTTGCACACAATGTACATCCTTTACACTTGTCTGCATCGATCTTGTAAGAAAGAAGTGCTTTACATACGCCGGCCGGACATTTCTTATCTACGATGTGAGCTATGTATTCATCTCTGAAATAGCGCATCGTTGAAAGTACCGGGTTCGGAGCCGTCTGTCCCAGTGCACACAGAGAGTTGGATTTCAGATGTGCTGCCAGTTCCTCCAGCTTGTCCAGATCTTCCATGGTTCCCTGACCATTTGTGATCTTTTCAAGAATCTCCAGCATACGTCTGGTACCAATACGACATGGTGCACACTTTCCACAGGATTCATCAACGGTGAATTCCAGGAAGAACTTGGCAATATCAACCATACAGGTATCTTCATCCATAACGATCAGACCACCGGAACCCATCATAGAACCGATTGCGATCAGGTTATCATAGTCGATCGGAACGTCAAAATGTTCTGCAGGAATACATCCGCCGGACGGTCCTCCGGTCTGAGCAGCCTTGAATTTCTTGCCGTTCGGGATGCCTCCACCGATCTCCTCTACGATCTCACGAAGCGTTGTTCCCATCGGAATCTCTACCAGACCTGTATTCTTAACTTTTCCTCCAAGGGCAAATACTTTTGTTCCTTTTGACTTTTCTGTTCCCATAGATGCAAACCATTCTGCTCCGTTCAGAATGATCTGCGGAATATTTGCCAGTGTCTCTACGTTATTCAGAATCGTAGGCTTCTGGAACAATCCCTTTAATGCCGGGAACGGCGGACGCGGACGCGGCTCTCCTCTGTTACCTTCAATGGAAGTCATAAGAGCAGTCTCTTCACCACATACAAATGCTCCCGCACCAAGACGGAGTTCAATATCAAAATCAAATCCTGTATCAAAAATATTCTTACCTAACAGACCATATTCTCTTGCCTGTTTAATTGCGATATTCAGACGTTCTACCGCGATCGGGTACTCTGCACGCACATAGATATATCCCTGTGATGCTCCGATTGCATATCCGGCGATTGCCATTGCTTCCAGAACTACATGCGGATCGCCTTCCAGTACGGAACGATCCATGAATGCTCCCGGGTCACCTTCATCTGCATTACAGCAGACATATTTCTGATCCGCGTCATTCGCTGCCGCAAACTTCCATTTCAAACCGGTCGGGAATCCCGCACCACCACGTCCTCGAAGTCCGCTGTCCAGAATCACCTGGATTACTTCTTCCGGTTTCATCGTTGTCAATACGGTACCAAGTGCTTCATATCCGCGAGTACCGATATATTCTTCAATATTTTCCGGATTGATTACACCACAGTTTCGAAGCGCAACTCTGTGCTGCTTTTTATAAAACTGCGTTTCCTGAAGAGGAAGCACTTCTTCTGACTTGACTGTCTCATCATACAGAAGACGTTTTACAACCCTTCCTTTTAACAGATGCTCTGACACGATCTCCGGAATGTCTTCTTCCTTAACCATTGCATAAAAAGCACCTTCCGGATACACGATCATAATCGGACCTAACGCACATAATCCGAAACATCCTGTCTTTACGACACCAACTTCATTCTCTAATCCGTTTTTCTTAATCTCTTCTTCTAATCTTTCTCTGATCTTCTGGCTGCCTGAGGAAGTACATCCTGTTCCACCACATACCAAAACGTGCGAACGATACATAGACCTATACCTCCTTTACTTATAATTGCTGAGCTCCTAATGTATACTTAGTAACTACCTGTCCTTTTTTCAGATGCAGTTCAAATACTTCCATTGCTTTTTCCGGGTTCATCTTTACATAAGTCACTTTCTCTTTTCCCGGTTCCAGTACTTCCACGATCGGCTCATACTGGCACAGTCCGATACATCCGGTTGGAGTTACACTGATCTTATCCGTCAGATATTCCTTCTGTACAGCGTCTGAAAGAGCTGTAAGTACCGGTCTTGCACCGCTTGCAATTCCACATGTTGCCATACCGACAACTACACGGGTCTGTGTCTCGTTCTCAGAACGAACACCTACCTTTCCCTGATTTCTTTCTCTTATTGCTCTCAATTCTTCCAGAGATTTCATATTATTCCTCCCATATCGTCATGTTGTCATAATGTCCTGCCGTCATCCACCTCAGCCTTGTTGGCATCCAGATAGTCTCTGATAAACCCGGATACCTCAGCATTCTGGAATGACAGACCGTCTAATATGTGCTTTATTTCTTTGGTATCAAGCACATATTCCTTCCCGTCATATGCATATCTGTAATGAAAGTCAATTGATTCATTGAATACTACCAG
>JAEDLC010000035.1 GCA_016295505.1 Dorea sp. | reverse complement strand
TTATATCGGTGTGCTGTCCAGAAATACCTTGATAACGGGGAATTAAACGAGATATATCTATCGGAATTGCATGACTCTGTTGATTTTTACTACATTTATCCACAATCAACAACCACCTCTTCTCATGCAAAGCAATTTCTTCAGTTTTGTCTGGAGCAACAGAAGAAATCTTAAAAAAAGCGCCACACGTTTCATCGTGTGACGCTCTCCAGTACCTGATTATTTTCCATAGTAACACTTCAGATAGATTTCTTTCATCTCTTTCATCAACGGGTATCTTGGATTCGCACCTGTACACTGATCATTGAAGGCCTGTTCTACCATGTCATCCAGCGTATCCAGGAAGTATTGTTCATCGATTCCATATTCTTTGATTGATTTCTTAATACCGATCTTTTCTTTCAGATCTTCCAGTTTTGCAAGGAAATCTTCAAATACTTCTTCATCTGTATTGCCCTTGCATCCTGCATACCTTCCAAGCTCTGCATATCTTGCAAGCGCATGCGGATACTGATACTGGGAAAATGTTCCCATCTTAGTCGGCACTTCTGCTGCATTGTATCTCATTACATCCGTCAGAAGCACTGCATTGGCAACACCATGTGGCAGATGGTGAAATGCTCCAAGCTTATGAGCCATAGAATGGTTCAGCCCGAGGAATGCATTGGCAAATGCCATACCTGCCATACAGGAAGCATTGGCCATCTTTTCTCTTGCGATCGGATCATTCGCTCCGTTGGCATATGCAGATGGCAGATAATCAAATACCATCTTCACTGCTTTCATTGCCAGTCCATCCGTGAAATCTGTTGCCATAATAGACACATATGCTTCGATCGCATGCGTCATAACGTCAATACCTGATGCACTCGTCAATCCCTTTGGCGCTGTCATGGCATTATCTACGTCAACAATTGCCATATTCGGCAACAGTTCATAATCTGCGATCGGCCATTTTACACCTGTCTCAGCATCCGTAATAATCGCAAACGGAGTCACTTCAGATCCGGTACCTGAAGAGGTCGGAATCGCTACAAAATATGCTTTTTTGCCCATCTTCGGAAATGTATATACCCTCTTACGGATGTCCATGAAATCCATGGCCATATCTTCAAAGTTTGCTTCCGGGTGCTCATACATCAGCCACATGATCTTGGCTGCATCCATCGCAGATCCACCGCCAAGAGCGATGATCGTATCCGGTTCAAATGCTCTCATCTGATCAGTACCTTTTTCTGCACATTGCAAAGTCGGATCCGGAGCGACCTCATAGAAGCATGTATGCTGAATTCCCATTTCATCTAATTTCTCTTCAATTGGTTTTACATAGCCATTTTTGTATAAGAAAGAGTCTGTAACGATAAAGGCTTTTTTCTTATGCATTACAGTTCCAAGCTCATCCAGTGCTACCGGCATACAGCCTTTCTTAAAATATACTTTTTCAGGTGTTCTGAACCACAGCATGTTTTCTCTCCTCTCTGCAACCGTTTTAATGTTGATCAGATGCTTTACTCCTACGTTTTCAGATACAGAGTTTCCTCCCCAGGAACCGCATCCGAGTGTAAGAGACGGAGCAAGTTTAAAGTTATACAGATCCCCGATACCACCATGAGAAGAAGGTGTGTTGATCAGAATTCGGCATGTCTTCATTGCTGCTGCATGTTTTGCAATCTTTTCTTTCTCTGCCGGATGTACATACAGAGATGCAGTATGCCCATATCCACCGTCAGCTACCAGACGCTCTGCCTTAGCAATAGCCTCATCAAAAGTCTTCGCGCGGTACATACCAAGTACCGGTGACAACTTTTCATGCGCGAACTCTTCAGATATATCTACAGATTCCACTTCACCGATCAAAATCTTGGTGTTTTCAGGAACTTCCACTCCTGCAAGCTTTGCGATCTCATATGCGGATTTTCCAGGTATCTTATTGTTCAGTGCACCGTTAATTATAATCGTCTTTCGAACCTTATCCAGTTCCTCTCCCTTTTTCAGGAAGTAACATCCTCTGTATGCAAATTCTTTTTTCACTTCATCATAGATGCTGTCAAGAACGGTTACGGACTGTTCAGATGCACAGATCATACCATTGTCAAATGTTTTGGAATGGATGATAGAATTTACTGCCATCTTAATATCTGCAGTATCATCAATGATGACAGGTGTGTTTCCAGGTCCAACACCAAGTGCCGGTTTTCCGGAAGAGTAAGCAGCCTTGACCATGCCCGGTCCACCGGTTGCCAGAATGATATCTGCATCTTTCATTACTGTATTCGTTAATTCCAGGGATGGAACATCAATCCAGCCAATGATTCCTTCCGGTGCACCTGCTTTTACAGCTGCCTCAAGAACCACTTTGGCGGCTGCAATCGTGCAGGCCTTTGCAGCCGGATGCGGACTGATAATAATGGCATTTCTGGTTTTCAGACAGATCAGGGTTTTAAATATTGCAGTTGAAGTAGGATTCGTAGTAGGAATGACGGCAGCAACCAGTCCGATCGGTTCTGCGATCTTTTTAATTCCGTATGCCGGATCTTCTTCAATGACGCCGCATGTTTTTGTGTTCTTATATGCGTTGTAGATATATTCTGCTGCGTAATGGTTTTTGATAATCTTATCTTCTACAATACCACGTCCGGTCTCTTCCACAGCCTGTTTTGCAAGTGGGATACGCATTTTATTGGCCGCCATAGCCGCTTCAAAGAATATCTTGTCTACTTGTTCCTGTGTATACGTAGCAAAGATCTTCTGTGCCTCTCTCATTGCTTTCATCTTTGCCTCAAGAGCTTCTACATTATCAACGATCTGTGGTACTGCTTCTTTCTTTTTGGTTGCCATAATAGTTATCCTCCCTGTAAGTGTTTCTTACTTAATTACAGGTCAAAGTATACAGGCTCGTTAATTATTTGTCAATATATGATTGATAATTATTTCACGTATATGTTATTTTTTTAACTATCCAACAGTATTCCATTAAACAAGTCACAATAAATCGTCATTTTTTCCAAAAGAAATACCAACAAAAAAGTACCGTTGCAACATATAGATATATATTCCTATATTGCAACAGTACCTTCTGATATCTTAGAATCCTTCTAATCTGTGTTCTGTATGTAACAGCATATGTGCTTTATGAGACTCCGGTTTTTCAAAATACTCCGCATACAGAGCCTGAATATCACGGTTCTCATGAGAAAATCTATGTTCTGATCTTACGTCGAGATCATACAGATTCTTTCCTCTTTCAAAGGCACGCTCTTCGCCATCATGGATTGGCTGTCCGCCGCCTCCTACACAGCCTCCCGGACATGCCATGACTTCTACGAAGTCATAATGAAGTTCTCCTCTGTCGATTTTGTTCAGAAGAGCTCTTGCATTGCCAAGTCCGCTGACAACAGCTGTTCTTACTTTTACATCATCAATGGCAAATTCTGCTTCCTGCACACCATTATTCTCATTAAATCCTTGACTTCTCACTGCTTTAAACGCATCTTCCGGCGGATTTTCACCTTTCAGCAGATAATATGCAGTACGCAAAGCTGCTTCCATAACTCCTCCGGTTGCTCCAAAGATCACACCTGCACCGGTACCTTCCTGCATCGGACGGTCACTTTCAATATCTTCCAGTGTATCCGGGCTGATGTGCGCGGAACGGATCATCTTTACCAGTTCTCTGGTAGTGATAACAGCGTCAATATCGTGTCCTGCATACTCCTGATAGAACAGTTCCATCTCCCGTTCGCCTTTCTTTGCAACACAAGGCATTACAGATACGGTATATATCTTTTCCGGTGCAACACCAAGCTTTTCAGCAAAATAAGATTTCATAACTGCTCCAAACATCTGCTGCGGTGATTTTGCACTGGAGAGCTGTTTCACCAGATGCGGGAACTGTGATTTAATAAATCTGAGCCATCCCGGACAACAGGAAGTGAACATTGGTCTGTCTTTCAATTCACCGGATGTAAATCTGTGAAGGAATTCTGTTCCTTCTTCCATAATTGTCAGGTCCGCGGAAAATGTAGTATCAAATACATAATCTGCACCAATCTTCTTTAATGCATCCAGGATCTTTCCAACGGTTGCTTCTTCCTGTGTAAAGCCAAGTTCCTCGCCCCATGCCGCACGAACTGCCGGCGCTACCTGCGCAACCACGATCTTGTCTTTATCTGCAATAGCATCCCAGACCTTTTCTGTGTCATCACGGGCGCTGAGCGCACCTACCGGACAATGCGTGATACACTGTCCACACAGAGAACATGCTGCATCTTCAATCTTCCTGTGACCTGCTACATTTATCGTCGTTCTGGATCCGGTTCCTTCTACATCCCATACACCCAGTCCCTGCACCTTTTCGCATACCTGCACACAGCGCATACACTTGATACATTTGGATGAATCACGGATCAATGGGAATTGTTTATTCCACGGCTGTTTTTCAAGCTGCATTTTAAACGGAATCTCCAGGATATTCAGATCGTTTGCCACTTTCTGAAGACTGCAGTTTCCACTTCTGGAACAGGTTACACACTGGCAATCATGCTGAGAAAGGATCAGTTCAACCGTTGTTCTTCTGTGCTTGCGCACCTTTGGACTATTTGTGTATATAACCATGCCATCTTTTGCAATGTTATTACAGGAAGTAATCAGTTTCTCTTTTCCTTCCAGTTCAACTACACATACACGACATGCTGCAATTTCGTTGATTCCTTTCAGATAACACAGCTTTGGAATCGGAATTCCATTCTGTGCGGCAGCCTCCATAATCGTGGTATTCTCTTCTACTGATATTGCTTTTCCATCTATTGTAAGATTTACCATAATGTTTCTCTGCCTCCTTTAAATATTCCATATCCAAAATGATCGCAGCGAAGACATCTGGACGCTTCCTGTTTTGCTTCTTTTTCTGTCATGCAGTTTTCCACACCTTCAAAATCGCAGACTCTTTCGCAGGCTTCTCGTTCTGTAAGATTTACTCTTCCGCATGGTGTACGATCGTCAAGACGGGCTTCCGGTATCTCTACATCACAGGATATCACATGATGATATCCAAGATACTCATCAATATTGGCAGCCACTACCTTTGCTGCAGCAATCGCCTTAATCACAGATGCCGGACCACTTGCGCAGTCCCCTCCCGCAAATACTCCCGGAAGATTTTCAAATGTTCCTGTGCTCTTGGTAATGATCTTTCCTCGTTCAACAGGAATTCCTGCCTTTTCAAAGTGTCCGGTCTCAATATTCTGGCCAATGGCAACGATCAATACATCGCATGGAATATATATATCATCTTCACCTGTCGGTTTGATGCTTGCTCTTCCATCGCGAATTGCGCTGACCATCTGTGGTGTTACATAAATTCCTTTTACATGATGATTCTCATCAACATCAATCGATGCCGGTGCTTTCAGGGTCTGTAATTCGATTCCCTCAGCAACAGCACCTTCAATCTCTGCCGGAAGCGCAGTCATATCTGCTACCCGTCGTCTGTAGACAATGCTTACCTTCTTCGCTCCAAGGCGCTTAGCTGTACGAACTGCATCCATAGAAACGTTGCCGCCCCCGATAACCGCAACTTCTTTGCCGGATAAGTCCATGATCTCATTCTTGCCTACATTTCTTAAGAACTGTACCGCAGAAAGAATGCCTTCTGCATCTTCTCCTTCCAGCCCAAGCTTCTTATCAGTACTTGCCCCAATCGTGATCAGTACTGCATCATACTGATCCCTTAATTCCTGAATCGTAATATCCTGACCAATTTTCATGCCATATTTCACTTCAACGCCGGTTTTCAGGATCGCGTTGATATCATCGTCCAGCCTTTCTTTTGGAAGACGATAATTTGGAATACCATACCGAAGCATTCCCCCAAGCTTCGGAAGCATCTCATATACGGTTGTCTGATGTCCCATCAGCTGCAGATAATATGCAGCACTGAGTCCACCCGGTCCACCACCGAGGATTGCAATCTTCTTTCCCGTAGATGGCGCACATGCAGGCGGTTCTACTTCTCCGGCAAAATCAGCCGCCACTCTCTTAAGTCCACGGATATTGATAGAATCATCTACCATATTTC
Organism: Dorea sp.; assembly: GCA_016295505.1. Taxonomy (GTDB): domain Bacteria; phylum Bacillota; class Clostridia; order Lachnospirales; family Lachnospiraceae; genus Dorea_A. Next base: position 9,926 of record JAEDLC010000035.1, on the reverse strand, counting down.
TACGACATCTTGCCTCACAAGGATGTTCACAGATGAATCCACAGGTAGTCGGAAATGGATTATCCTTACGAATCAGACGAATTGCATCGGCATATCTGCCTTCACCTACAAGTGCCACATAACCTGGTATATCAACATGTGCAGGACACAAAGAAACGCATGGCACCGGCTGATTGTATGTACAGGTACATCTTCCGTTTTTGATATGCTCAACATAATCATCTCGGTAGCCAATCAGTCCCTTATATACCATATTAGCAGCCTCGTATCCAATTGCACAATCTGCAGACTCCATAATAGACAATGCTGTCTGCTCCATGATCTCCAGAGTCTCCATAGTTGCATTTCCATCAAGAACATCCTTGATGAAGTTGTTAAGCTGTCCAAGTCCAATTCGACAAGGAACACATTTTCCACAGGTCTGTGCATGGCATAACTCCAAAAATGCACGCGCCATGTCAACCGGACATAATCCCGGTGGACTTGATTCAATTCTCCGCTCAAGATCCTTATATAGTCCTTCCATAACTATTCTGGCTCTTTTTGGCGAAGCGATCTCTAATCTGCTCATTAAAAATTCCCTTCTTTCTTTTTGATTAGCTCAATAATGCATTATTTCGATTATACCATTTTTAAAGTCCTTTTCAAGCATATTTATAAAAGTAGTTTATTTAACAGTATAGTCATATCCTTGACATTCCTGTTATAGATTTATCAAATATATTTTATAGACCATTTCTATTTTTATACAAAAAAAACAGATTCTGATCACTCAGAATCTGTTTTCATTTTAACTATACAAGTTCGATCAATACTTCCATTGCTCCGTCACCTTTACGCTGGCCAATCTTTACGATTCTTGTATATCCACCGTTACGGTTCTCATATTTTGGAGCAATCTCATCAAATAATTTTGCAACAAGATCAACTTCTTTTGTGTTTTTCTTTCTTCCAGCCTGTGCTGTCGGAACTTCTTTTACCGGATAAAGAACTTTCAGCATCTGACGACGAGCGTGCAGTCTGCTTGGCATATCTTTCTTAATTGTCTTGTCTACTTCGTCATATACAGTAACTTTCTTACCATCTACAACTTCTTTTACTCTCTTGCCGTCTTTATCTTTGCGAGCAACCTTTGCCTTAACAGTAACTTCTTCGAAATTGTCTTTCTCTTTTACTGCTAATGCAATAAGTCCTTCTGCAATTTTGCGGATCTCTTTCGCTTTTGCTTCTGTAGTAACAATCTTTCCGTTGTTAAGGAGTGCTGTTACCTGGTTTCTTAATAATGCTTTTCTCTGGCTTGAAGTTCTGCCGAGTTTTCTATACTTTGCCATTTTTCTTATCCTCCATTATGACACTTGGTTATGCTTCTTCGGGCTTACTAGCCAAATGCTCCACTGCGCTCATCGGACTTACCGGTGGAAAACATCCTTATGGAATATTACTCTTCGCCTTTGCTGAGGCTTAAGCCTAATTCATCTAATTTTGCAAGTACTTCCTCCAGGGACTTACGTCCAAGGTTACGCACTTTCATCATATCTTCCGGTGTTCTGTTTGTCAGTTCTTCCACTGTATTGATTCCGGCTCTCTTCAGACAATTGTAAGAACGAACGGATAATTCCAGTTCATCAATACTCATCTCAAGAACCTTCTCTTTTTCATCGTCTTCTTTTTCAATCATAACTTCAGCAGCCTGTGCCACTTCTGACAGATCGATAAAGAGTTTCAGATGCTCACTTAATACCTTGGCTGCAAGACTTACAGCCTCGTCCGGAAGTAATGTACCGTTGGTATATACATCCAAAGTTAACTTATCAAAGTCCGTAATCTGACCAACACGTGTATTTTCTACTGTAAGATTCACACGTTCCACTGGGGTGTAGATAGAATCGATTGGAATTACTGCGATTGGTAATTCGTCATTTTTATTCTTATCGGCACTTACATATCCTCTTCCATTTGTAATGGTGAGTTCCATGTATAATTTGCTGTCTGCCCCACCATTCAGTGTTGCAATGACAGTCTCAGGATTCATGATCTCAATATCCTGATCCACCTGAATATCTGCCGCAGTAACGACACCTTCCCCTTCGAACTCAATGTATGCTGTCTTTGGTTCATCAGTCTCGGATGTGTTCTTGATTGCGAGTGATTTCAGGTTCATGATAATCTCAGTAACATCTTCCTTTACACCCGGAATAGAACTGAACTCATGAAGAACTCCGTCAATCTTTACCTGGCTGATTGCAGATCCCGGTAAAGAAGAGAGCATAATTCTTCTAAGAGAATTACCTAATGTTGTACCATACCCTCTTTCCAGAGGTTCCACAACGAATCTACCATATTTCTTATCTTCTGAAATCTCAGTTATTTCAATATTGGGTTTATTAAAATCAAACACTAAGTCCACCTCCTGTGGTGTTACGGGTTATTATTTAGAATATAATTCGACGATTAACATCTCATCTACAGGAACATCGATCGCATCACGCTTCGGAAGCTCTTTTACAGTTCCTTTCAGGTTCTCAAGATCAGCCTCTAACCATTCCGGAACCAGACGTCCGCCTGTAACCTCTGTAATCTCTTTATATCTTGGAGAGCTCTTCTTAGCTTCTTTGATTTCGATAACATCTCCAGCCTTGATCAGGTAAGAAGGAATGTTAATCTGTTTTCCATTCACAAGCACATGCTTATGGTCAACGATCTGTCTTGCTTCACGTCTTGTTCTTGCAAGTCCGAGACGGAATACTACGTTGTCTAATCTTGACTCCAGCATTACCATCAGGTTCTCACCTGTCATACCACTCATGCGCTGTGCTTTTTCAAAATAATTTCTGAAAGGTTTCTCTAACACACCATAGATAAATTTTGCTTTCTGTTTTTCACGTAACTGAAGACCATACTCGCTCATTTTTCTATTGGATCTCTTTAACTGTCTGTTAGACTTTTTATCAATTCCCAAATATACAGGATCCATTCCAAGTGATCTGCATCTTTTAAGAACAGGGACTCTATTTACTGCCATGTTTTGCTTTCCTCCTATATCAATTTTGTTATGAAATTAGACTCTTCTACGTTTCGGTGGACGGCATCCGTTGTGTGGTACCGGTGTAACGTCTCTGATGCTTGTTACATCAATTCCACATGCCTGAAGGGCACGAATTGCTGCTTCTCTACCTGAACCTGGTCCTTTTACCATAACGTCAACTGACTTCAAACCATGTACTAATGCTGCTTTAGCTGCTGTTTCAGCTGCCATCTGAGCTGCATAAGGGGTAGATTTCCTTGAACCTCTGAATCCCAGACCGCCTGCACTAGCCCATGACAGAGCATTGCCCTGTGCATCTGTTAAAGTAACGATTGTGTTATTAAAAGATGACTGGATGTGAGCCTGTCCGTGTTCAACGTTTTTCTTGACACGTTTTTTTGTCACTTTCTTTGTAACTTTCTTTGCCATAATAAAACTAACCTACTCTTTCCTTACATTATTTCTTCTTATTTGCTACTGTTCTCTTTGGACCTTTTCTTGTTCTTGCATTGGTCTTTGTCTTCTGACCACGAACCGGAAGTCCTTTTCTGTGACGGATTCCTCTATAGCATCCGATTTCCTGTAATCTCTTGATGTTCAGAGCGATTTCTCTACGAAGATCACCTTCTACTACCTGAGTCTCATCGATTACTGCACTGATTTTCTTTACATCTTCGTCTGTAAGATCTCTACAGCGAATATCAGGATCAACTCCTGCTTCTGCCAAAATGCGGGTTGCACTCGGTCTACCGATTCCGTAGATATAAGTCAATCCGATCTCAACACGTTTGTCTCTTGGTAAGTCTACACCTGCTATACGAGCCATGTGATTTTCCTCCATTTTCTTTTCTGGTTTTTGAGATATTCATCTCAATGTTACATATCGTCTTTAATAGGGGACAACACCTTTGTCCCAGGCATGTTCGGTATCATGCCCTTTCCGGCCACCGCATATTATTATAGTAGAAATGCGGTAATGACGAGCCGGCATTAGAAGCAATATACGAGGTCGCTCACCGGCTACAGGTGCTGCCTTGTATATTTTAAATAGTCTGTACGATTACTGCACAGAGCTATCAGCCGCCTAAAACACATACGAACAATGACTAGCCTTGTCTTTGTTTGTGCTTTGGATTCTCGCAGATAATGCGAACGCTTCCTTTTCTTTTGATTACTTTGCATTTTTCGCAAATTGGTTTTACTGATGATCTAACCTTCACGGGGGATCCTCCTTTCATCCATTGCTATGCCATTTGTTTCTGCGCTTTTTCCCTTTTAAAACTGCAACTCGATTGTTTTAAAGCATAATAATGCCCGGAAACGCGCTTATATAGCATACCATGTTGTGTCAACAAAGTCAAGCTTTTTTTGCGCCTACCGGGCATTTTATTTTTATGAACTTCTTATTATAAGATAAGTGATGTGTGTGAATCTTATTTATCTCTCCAGATAATTCTTCCTTTTGAAAGATCATAAGGTGACAGTTCAAGTGTTACCTTATCTCCCGGTAAGATCTTAATAAAATTCATTCTTAACTTTCCACTGATATGCGCAAGCACCTGATGTCCATTTTCAAGTTCTACCTGAAACATTGCATTCGGCAGCTTTTCAACTACAGTTCCTTCAATTTCAATTACATCAGCTTTTGACATGTCTCATTCCTCCTGTTATCTTCTTCCTTTTTCCATTCTTTCAGTATCCGTCTTATTCCTGCATCATCCTGCGCAGTCACATCATATTTTCTGCAGATTATCTGCACATGCTTTTTCTTTTTCTTTTTCAGACGATCCAGTGTTCTTATCTTTCCGTCTGATAAATATACATATGATTCATCTGTATCAATAATTACATAAACTGTACCTGAATCATGACCTGCTTTTGACTTTGCAAGCATTCCTGTCTCATACGTCATATCCATATCCTCTTATACATACTACATATCCTGGGTCAAAGTCAGAAGTTTCGGTTCATCTTCCGTTATCAGTACTGTATTTTCATAATGCGCAGACAGGGAACTGTCCCTGGTTACCACTGTCCAGTCGTCATCCAGCCATTTCACTTCCCATGAACCAATGTTAATCATCGGTTCTATTGCTAATGTCATTCCGGCCTTCAGTTTCGGACCTTTTCTGTTCATTTCATAATTCGGTATCTCCGGTGCTTCATGTAATGCTGTCCCGATTCCATGTCCACAGAGATCCTTGACTACTCCATATCCCCGTTCCCCGGCATATCTGCCGATTGCAGATGATATATCAAATAAATGATTGCCTTCTCTGGCATATTTTATTCCTTCAAAGAAGCTTTCTCTTGTCACATCTATCAGCTGCTGCGCTTCTTTACTGATCTCGCCGATGCCATAAGTACGCGCTGCATCCGAATGATATCCTTTATAGATGACTCCGGCATCAAGACTGACAATATCTCCTTCCCGAAGGATACGATGTCGGTCCGGAATACCATGAACCACTTCCTGATTCACCGACACACAGATGGAAGCCGGATAACCATTGTAATTCAAAAAGGAAGGAATGCAGTCATAGCTTCGTATCACTTCTTCTCCAAGACGGTCAATATCATGAGTACTCATTCCAGGACGAAGCGCTTTCGCCATTTCATGATGTACAATTTCAAGTATTCGCCCGGCCTCTGTCATTAACTCAATTTCCCGTGCCGATTTGATAGTGATTGCCATTGTTACGCTCCTAATATCTCAACAATTGCACCGAATACATCTTCAATGTCAACTGTTCCGTCTACAGTCTTTAAGATTCCGGCATTTGTATAATAGTCGATCAACGGCTGTGTCTGCTCATGATATACATTCAGACGTTTCTGTACTGTCTCCGGTTTATCGTCATCCCTGAGGATCAGCTCTTTTCCGCAGGTATCACAGATTCCTTCTACTTTGGTCGGTGCATACTCCAGATGGTATGTAGCCCCGCATCCTACACAGGCGCGGCGTCCGCCCATACGACGAACAATATTCTCATCCGGTACATCTACGTCGATTGCATAATCCATCTTTTCTCCCAAAGCTTCCAGTGCCTTATCCAGCGCCTCTGCCTGCGGAATTGTTCTTGGAAATCCATCCAGAACATATCCATTTTTACAGTCATCCTGTTTTACACGATCAACCACAAGATCTACAACCAGTTCATCCGGTACCAACAGACCCTGATCCATATAAGTCTTAGCCTTTTTCCCAAGCTCTGTACCGTTTTTAATGTTAGCTCTGAAGATATCACCTGTAGAAATATGCGGGATGCTGTATTTTGCGGCAATTTTCTTTGCCTGAGTTCCCTTGCCCGCTCCCGGAGCTCCTAACATAATTATTTTCATATCTTCGTTCCTCCTTTATAGCATTTTAACCCGCGAAAAAAATTCCCGCGAGTCAAAATAATTAGCTATTTAAAAATCCCTTGTAATGTCGCACAAGTGTCATTGATTCCAGCTGCTTGATTGTTTCAAGTACAACACTGACGATAATGATCAGAGATGTTCCTCCAAATGATACACTTGCACCAAGTGCTCCGTTAAAGAAGATTGGAATCACCTGTATCACGATCAGTCCACAAGCACCTATAAAGATGATATAATTCAATATCTTATTTAAGTATTCAACTGTTGGTCTTCCCGGACGGATACCTGGAATGAATCCGCCGCTCTTCTTCATATTATTTGCAATCTCTAATGGATTGAAAGTAATTGAAGTATAGAAGTATGCAAAAAATACAGTAAGAATAATGTATACGATTAATCCCCATGAATACTTAATCTGTTCCGGATTACACCAGTTTCCCTGATTCATACCGCGAAGAATCTCGCTTCCGATTCCTGACCCGTTACCTTTTCCAAGGAAAGAAGCAATTACGATCGGGAACTGCATCAGAGATGAAGAAAAGATGATTGGAATTACACCGGCCGTATTCACTTTCAACGGAATGTTAGAAGATTGTCCGCCATAGGTCTTTCTTCCAACTACCTTCTGTGAATACTGTACTGCAATTCTTCTTTCCCCGTCCTGGAGAATCACTGTGAATACCACCAGGAGAATAATAATTGCAAGAATCACAACAACTGCAAGGGCAGCTGACGCGATCGGCTTACCTTTTACAAACTGATCAAACAGTGATGTCATATCGCTAGGAATACGTGAAATGATGTTGATTACCAATACAATAGAAATACCGTTTCCAACACCTTTTTCTGTGATTCTCTCACCAATCCACATCAGTAATGCAGAACCGGCTGTAAGAGTAAGTACTACAATCACGGCATTAACAAAGTTAAACTCTACAAGAAGTCCCTGACGTCCAAATCCGACAGCCATGGCTGTAGATTCGATCAATGCAAGTCCTACCGTAAGATAACGCGTGATAGCCGCAATCTTTTTTCTTCCGGACTCTCCATCTTTATGCATCTCCTCAAGCTTTGGAATTGCAATCGTAAGAAGCTGCATAATGATTGAAGAAGTAATGTATGGCGTAATACTCAACGCAAAAACTGACATCTGTTCAAAGGAACCGCCGGTGAAAGCGTTAAACAAGTTAAACGCTTCACCGGTATTCTGTTCAAAAAATTCTTTGATATAAGCGCCGTTCACACCTGGTGTCGGCAGCTGAGAGCCAATACGTATAACAACTAACATCAAAAACGTATATCCGATTTTTTTGCGAATATCTTTAATTTGAAATGCCTTTCGGAATGTTTCTAACATTAGATCACCTCTGCTTTTCCACCTAACGCCTCAATCTTAGCTACAGCACCTGCACTGAATGCATTTGCCTGAACTGTAAGCTTCTTTGTAAGTTCTCCGCTTCCAAGGATCTTAACACCGTCTCTTGGGTTCTTAACGATTCCCTGCTCGATCAATGTCTCTACAGATACAACTGAATCATTCTCGAATACTTCAAGTGCATCTACATTGATACCAACGATTGTCTTCGTATTTCTGTTTGTGAATCCTCTCTTTGGAATTCTTCTATATAATGGCATCTGGCCACCTTCGAAACCTGGTCTTGTTGCACCAGAACGAGCTTTCTGACCCTTATGTCCCTTACCGGCTGTCTTGCCATTTCCAGAACCGTGTCCACGTCCTCTTCTGAAATTATCACTCTGTTTTGCTCCATCAGCAGGTCTTAAGTTTGATAAATCCATTGTGACACCTCCTTATCTGAATAATTATACTATACTTCTTCTACTTTTACCAGGTGAGAAACCTGTTTTACCATACCTCTTGTTGCTGCATTATCCGGAAGGACAACTGTCTTTCCTGTCTTTCTCAGACCTAATGCTTCAACAGTCTTTTTGTGCTTCGGTACAGCTCCAATTGTAGACTTTACTAATGTAACTTTTAAATCTGCCATCTTATTCTACCTCCTTAGCCTAAGATCTCTTCCACAGATTTACCGCGAAGCTTAGCTACCTCTTCCGGAGTCTTAATCTGGCGTAATCCATCGATTGTTGCAAGAACTACGTTCTGCTTATTGTTGGAGCCAAGAGATTTTGTACGAATATTCTTGATTCCTGCCATCTCGATTACGGCACGCGCCGGACCACCGGCGATAACTCCAGTACCTTCCGGAGCTTTCTTCAATAATACGGAAGCGCCTCCGAATTTACCGATAAAATCGTGTGTAACACTCTCATTTTCATCTAATGCTACGGAAATAAGATTCTTAGCTGCATCTTCTTTTCCTTTGCGGATTGCTTCTGGGATTTCAGTAGCTTTTCCTAAGCCTGCACCAACATGACCATTTCCATCACCAACAACAACTAAAGCTGTGAATCTCATATTACGGCCACCCTTAACAACTTTGGTTACACGCTTAATTGATACTACTTTTTCTGTTAATTCTAATTGACTAGCATCAATACGTTCCTGTTTCATGTGTGCTCCTCCTTCTAGAAATTCAACCCAGCTTCTCTAGCTGCGTCTGCCAATGCCTGAACTTTACCCTGGTAAATAAATCCGCCTCTGTCAAAGACAACGTCTTTAATACCTTTTTCCAATGCCTTCTCAGCGATTACTTTTCCAAGATAAGCTGCTGCTTCAACATTGTTTGTTTTCTCTAAGTTTGCTTTCACATCTTTCTGAAGAGTGGATGCGGAAACCAGAGTATTGTGAGCTGTATCATCAATGATCTGAGCATACATATGATTGTTACTTCTAAATACCGCTAAACGTGGGCACTCAGCAGTACCGCTTAAACGGTTACGTAATTTTCTGTGTTTGTTAACACGTACTTCATTTCTTGATTTTTTGCTAACCATTTTTACACTCTCCTTTCTTATTTCTTACCTGTCTTACCAACTTTACGTCTGATCACTTCATCAGCATACTTGATGCCTTTGCCCTTATATGGCTCCGGTCTTCTCTTGTCTCTGATTTCAGCTGCGTACTGGCCAACTTTTTCTTTGCTGATACCCTTAACAATAATCTTGTTCTGGCCTTCAACAACAGTCTCAACACCTTCCGGATCAATCATCTCTACCGGATGAGAATATCCAAGACTCAGTGTTAATTTATTTCCTGCTTTTGCTGCTCTGTAACCAACACCATTTACTTCCAGAACCTTCTGGTATCCATCTGTAACACCAACAACCATGTTGTTGATCAGTGTTCTTGTAAGACCATGTAAAGATTTCATTTTCTTTAAGTCATTTGGTCTTGTTACTACAACTTCTGCACCTTCTACCTTGATTTCCATTTCTGTAGGAAGTTCTCTTACAAGAGTTCCCTTTGGACCTGTTACAGTCACTTTATTGTTCTCTGCGATTTCAACAGTTACACCTGCCGGAATTGCAATTGGATGTCTACCGATACGTGACATTTTCATTTCCTCCTTAACTTAGATTCTCGGAGAAGCTGCTGTGGCTTCTCTGTTTTCAGTTTCTT
>JAEDLC010000034.1 GCA_016295505.1 Dorea sp. | reverse complement strand
ATATCATAACCCAATATTTCTTTTATCTTATTGATCTTATATGCCATCGTATTTTTATGGCAGAACGTTGCCTTTGCCGTCTCTACTATATTACATTCATTTTGAAAAAATATCTCCAGAAGCTTCACATAATCTGTTCCACAATTTTTATCGTAATCGATCAGACTTCCCAGCGTCTCTTTGACAAATCTGGGATAGATCTCAGGTTCCTTAACATCGGACAGAATTTTATAGATGCCAAGCTCATCATATACCAGTATATTCTTCTCAATCGGAGCCTTTGTCAGCTGATATGCCGTATATGCACGTTCATAAGATTTGTGGATCTCCCGGATATCTCTGACCGTTGTCCCTATCCCTACATAGATATTGTCATCTTTATCGCAGATTTTCCGGAATGCTTCCAGAAGTTCCCTCTCTGAGTACCCGGTAGTGAGTATGATCAGCCGGTTATTCTCCTCATATACAATCCGTTTTTTCAATATGTAATGAAGTCCTCTCTGGATCTGAGCCAGCTTCTCATTGCCCTGTTCTGTGTTGTACACATTACAGCTCAGGATGATAATATTATAATTCAGATCACGAAAAAATCCGTTCCCCTCAAAAAGACTGACATACAGCTCTTCATTATTCGAAAAGAAAATGGCATTCTTCAATGCCGTACTCAGATTGGTCTGCTTTTGCTCATTTCTGAGAAGAATCACAGAAAAGCTTCGCATGATATCAATATACGGAGTCTTCCATGTCGCGGAAAACAATGCAAATTCAATCTCATTGCAATATGAAATGATCTCCTTGGGAATCTTCATTCCGTCCCTCAGTGCAATGATGAGTCCCCCGGAATGTTCCCGGTTCAGCGCTGCAATAAAATCTTTCAGCCATTCCTCCGAGACATAATGCAAGCCGGAATTAAATACCAGTTCATCCCCATGCAGGAGCGAAACAAAATCTTTATCCTCCACCATGTGTATCCAGCTGATCATTTTGTGGAAACAGGATCTGGTAAGTAATGTAACTTCATATTTTTCATCCAGCTCTGCATACAAATTTTCCAATTCAACTGCCATTTATTTCATCTCCGTCTCTCATAATATACTATATATTATCATAATTGTGTTTCAAGCACAATAAAATTGCCAATTTATGTATTCTCAAACTATATGAAATCCATTTTTCTTGTGTTATATTGTCTTCAGAACACAAATCACCCCGATTTTTTTTGTTGTTCTAAAAAATTTAACTCCAGATTATAAATAATCATTGAAAAAGGACTGTTGCTACGCCATTATGCAACAGTCCTTCGTCTTTTCTCTTTCATTATGCATTTATCATTCTTCATAATCAATTAGCCAAATTACACAGTCTTATTCATCAGATCTGTATTTTCGCAAGCCTCTTCATATGCCTCGTATAAACCCATAAAAAACATTCTAATTTCATTCATCATAACCTTTTCCTCCTTGCTTTCTATACTTGTATTATATTCCGGTTTCCGGTATAATACTCGTCAAAAGATATTTAGGAGTAGCCAAATCTTGCAAAAGGAGTATTGCCATGTTGCCATTATACGAAAAAACAGAAAATGAACTGGATATTCGCCATATACGTTCCAGACATATTGCTCCCCATCTTCACGAAGCGCTGGAATGTGTCTATGTAACAGACGGAACCCTGGAAATCGGGATAGGAAAAGAACTGTATCATATGAAAAAGGGTGATTTTGCCATCGTATTTCCCAATCTGATTCATCATTACCAGGTCTTTGACACCGGAAACTGTCGTGCCTACTATCTCTGGGCATCTCCATCCCTGTGCGGCCTGTACCTGCCGCTTCTTCGCCAGTCCCGCCCCAGGACACCGGTCATTCCGTCTGAACTTCTGCATCCGGATATTGTATACTCTATCCACAGTCTCTTCGAAAATCCTGCCGCAGAAGAAAAAACGGTCATCTATTCTGCTTTCGTCCGTCTGATTCTGGCCAGAAGCCTGCCCATATATCAACTTTCGGACAAACCCTCTCCTGATAATGACGACATCATATATCAAACAGTTTCCTATATCTCCTGCAACTTCAAAAACCACATTACACTCACCGGTATGGCCCGTGACCTGGGCTTCAGCCCTTACGCACTTTCCCGGGTATTTTCCGGAACCTTTCATAAGAATTTCAATCATTATCTCAATGACACAAGACTGGATTATGCATGTTCTCTCCTGCAATACAGCGGGATGTCCATCACAGAGATCCTGGTAAATGCAGGGTTCGACAGTCAGCGTACATTCAACCGGGTATTTCGCGAACGCATGCACATGTCGCCCCGGGAATACCGGCAGATGTGTCAGAACGAAGATTGATTTATGATCGCATGGCCGTATCCAGATGCTTAAGGAACAACGCCCGCACTTCCGGGTATTCCCCCAGTCCCTTCATACAGCAATCCACCTCGTATCCGGCTCCTTTGCAGAGATTCATCCAGGAATCCTCCTCCGGGCCGGCCATATCTTTCATTGCGTGATTGCCTGCCACGATCAGAAACGGAGCGAGACGAATCCGACCTGCCGAAGTCTTTTTGATCTCACGGAGTGCCATCTCAATCCCAGGCTCTGCCTCTACTGTACACAGATAGATATTCTGTCTCCCGGATTGTCCAAACATCTGATTCATCTGCGCATATGCCGCATTGGCAGTATGTATGCTTCCATGCCCCATCAGTACCAGCACTTCATCCGGATGAAGGTCGGAAAACTCTGTCCGGATGATTCTCACCATCTCTTCCATATCATTCTTTGAGGCAATCAGTGGCTGGCCGAAGACCATCTTCCGAAATCTGTCTTTATATGATTTTGCTTCTTCTTTCATTCGTTCATTTTCAATGCCATCAATTACATGCGTCGGCTGGATATATACCTCCCGGATTCCATCCCCGGCCATCTCTTCCAATGCCTCTTCCACAGTCCGTATCCGTTCTCCGGTCGTTTCCAACAGCTTTCTGATAATTCGTTTACTGGTCCACGCTTCATAAACCGCACAATCCGGATATGCCTGCTGTATCGTATTCCTGATCTTCTCAATCGTTAACTGGCGTGTTCCGGCGTATGCGGTCCCAAAGCTTACAACCAGAATTCCTCTTTTCTCGGCCATATCTATGCTTTCTCTCTTTCCTTTTTGATGTTCCTAATCATACAACATGTCTCTTTCTCTGTCAATTCAGCCTCTTCTGACACTTACATGCTATCTACACATATGGTATGATAAAAGAAAACAGGAAAGGACTCTAAGGATGGAACAGAAACACACACTATATTTTCCTATGTTTGTCGACATCTCCCAAAAGAATATTATTATCATCGGCGGTGGAAATATTGCACAGAGAAGAATCGAAACTCTCCTTGACTTTGCAGAACACATACAGGTCATCGCTCCGGAAGTGACCGATCCAATTAAAGAATGGGACGATCTGGGTAAGATTCACTGGATCTGCGATCAGTATCGTCCAGAATTACTGGAAGGAGCAGAGATTGTTCTTGCCGCAACCAACGACCCCCAATGCAACGAATCTGTTGTCCGGTACTGCAATGAGAATAAGATTATGGTAAATACTGCCCATAAAAAGGAAGCCTGCGACTTCTTCTTTCCCGGTATCGCCAGGAGCGGCAATATCGTAGCCGGAGTGACCGCAAATGGTCTGAACCATAAAGAAGCCAAAAAAGCAAGAGAATGTATCAGCCGGGCGCTAAAAGAATTTTATCCATAAAAGCGAACGTAAAAAAAGCCTGTGAAGCAATCAGCTCACAGGCTTTTTAAGGCGCCAACCAGATTTGAACTGGTGATAGAGGTGTTGCAGACCTTTGCCTTACCACTTGGCTATGGCGCCACAATGACTCCGACGGGAATCGAACCCGTGTTACCGCCGTGAAAGGGCGATGTCTTAACCGCTTGACCACGGAGCCATATGTTCACATCTCAAATGTGACCGAAAATTATGTTACCATAGTTTGCTTTATAATGCAAGCTTTTTTTAATTTTTATTTATGTTTTTTTCTAATCTTCTGTTGAAGGCATTGACAAACCCTTTTTCATCCGCTATGTTGAACTCATGTTGAGGCTGTCCCTGAACATGTGAAATAACACAAGGAGATTATTGCTTATGAAATCACTCGTATTAGCGGAAAAACCATCGGTCGCCCGCGACATTGCCCGCGTCCTGAATTGCCATAAAAATATTACCGGAGCCATTGAGGGCAGTAATTATATCGTCACCTGGGCACTTGGCCATCTGGTCACGCTGGCGGATCCGGAAGGATATGATAAAAAATACAAAGACTGGACTCTCTCCAGCCTTCCGATGATTCCAAAAAAATGGGAACTTGTCGTCATCAAACAGACTTCCAGACAATATCAGAATGTAAAAACTCAATTATTCCGAAAAGACGTCTCGGAAATCATCATCGCTACCGATGCCGGCCGTGAAGGCGAACTGGTTGCACGATGGATCCTGGAAAAGTCCGGCTGTCACAAACCGATCAAACGACTCTGGATCTCTTCTGTCACCGACAAGGCAATCCGGGAAGGATTCTCTCATCTGCGGGACGGACGGCAGTACAATGATCTGTACAAAGCTGCCAGAAGCCGTGCAGAAGCGGACTGGCTGGTAGGAATCAACGCGACCCGAGCACTGACCTGCAAGTATAATGCACAGCTTTCCTGCGGACGTGTACAGACGCCGACCCTTGCAATCATTGCACGCCGCGAAGAAGAGATCCGCTCGTTTAAAGCAGAAGACTATTACGGCATGAAATGCGTCACACAGACGAAAAAAGGTTCTGTTACCTGGACCTGGCAGCATGCAAAAAGCGGCTCTACGCGCTCTTTTCAGAAAGATCTTATCTCCGAACTGGAACGAAAGGTCAACGGTCAGACTCTGACTATCACAGAAGTCAGCCGCTCAGCAAAGCGGACCCCTTCTCCCGGCCTCTATGATCTGACAGAACTTCAGCGCGACGCAAACAGACGCTATGGTTTTTCTGCAAAACAGACACTGAACATCATGCAGCGCCTGTATGAACATTATAAGATCCTTACCTATCCAAGAACGGATTCCCGGTATATCGGGACGGACATTGTTCCTACCATCAAAGAACGTCTGAAGGCATGCTGTATCGGTCCTTACAAGAAGTATATTCCGGAGCTTTTAAAAAAGCCCCTTCATACCAGTAAGGCTTTCGTGGATGACAGCAAGGTCAGCGACCATCATGCAATCATTCCGACGGAAGAATATGTACAGCTGGAGCACTTAGACAATGACGAGCGGAAGATCTATGATCTGGTTGTCCGCCGTTTTATCAGCGTCCTGTATCCGGCTTTTGAATATGAACAGACAACGATGAAGGCTACTGTCGCAGGAGAGACCTTTACCGCCAAAGGTCAGATCATTCTCTCTCCGGGATGGAAAACCGTCTACGCCGACAGCACTGCTGCCGAAGATGAAGCGTTTCCTGGCGAAGAGCCGGACGACACCTCTTCTCTGAAAGCTTCCGGTCAGCCCCTTCCTTCTCTGGAAAAAGGAGAACAGCTTCCGGTCAGCCATGTCACCATCACCAGCGGAAAAACCAAACCACCGGCAAGGTTTACGGAAGCAACACTTCTTTCCGCCATGGAAAATCCGGTTCGATACATGGAATCCCGTGACGAAAAAGCCCGCAAAACACTGGGTGAGACCGGCGGCCTGGGAACCGTTGCCACAAGAGCAGATATCATAGAAAAGCTCTTCCACTCCTTCCTGATCGAAAAGAAAGGAACTGAGATTCTGATTACCTCCAAAGGAAAACAGCTTCTGAATCTCGTACCGGAAGATCTGAAAAAACCGGAACTTACTGCGCAATGGGAAATGAAACTGTCCGATATTGCCAAAGGAAAGCAAAAAGATGATGCCTTTCTCCAGGAGATTCAAGAATACACCCGCAGGCTGATCCAGGAGATTCAGAATGACGACGGAACATTCCGTCACGAGAATCTTACCAATACCAGATGTCCGAACTGCGGCAAACGAATGCTCGCTGTAAACGGCAAAAATTCCCGTCTTCTGGTGTGTCAGGACCGAGAATGCGGCTACCGGGAGACCATTGCCCGCATGAGTAACGCCAGATGTCCGAACTGTCACAAAAAGATGGAACTCATCAAAAAAGGCAACGAAGAAACCTTCTTATGTTCCTGCGGTTATAAGGAAAAGCTCTCTGCATTTAAAGCCCGCAGAGAAAAAGAAGGCGCCGGCGTCTCCAAAAAAGACGTCCAGCGCTATCTGAAAAGACAGAAAGAAGAACCGGTCAATAATGCCTTTGCTCAGGCACTGTCCGGAATCAAGCTCGACTAGATCTGTCGTTCTTTCTTTTACTCCTGTGCTTCCGGCTGTTCTTTCAGCCGGGAGTAGTAGGACTCATATCTGTTCTCTGAAGATCCGTTTTTCACTTCTCATACGTTGCCACGATCAGATCTACCATCCGGTCATAGCTGCTGACTCCGTCCTTTTGTCCGTTTGCTTTCAGGTATGTATCATTCACCCGGCTCGACACCTCCGCAACTTTGCCGTCGTACGCCGCCCAGAACGCGCTGTTCGCCTTAAGATCCGTCTCTGCGGACGGCGAAAGTCCTGCCCGTACCTCTTCCCAGGCTTCATAATCCGCCTGATGCAATACATTCATACAATACACCCAGCCTACCAGGTATCCACTATACTGAAATTCCTCATATTCCGAACCGGTACATGCCAGAAACGCAATAAAGTTCGCCTCCTGCTCCTGCATAAATCCCCGAAGATGCGACAGTTCATGGCAGGCAGTAAACGGAATGTAATAATCGACCACATCCGCATTATAATTTGCCTCCACCGTGAACGGAGAATACACACCCGTCAGATTCTGTATGGACAGAATCCACGAATTCAGAAGTCCCTTGGGCTTCGGATAGAATCCGGCCAATTCCGGACAGGTATCACCGAGCTTTTGCATCGCCTCCACCGCCAGCGTATCTACAGAAGTATCTTCACTGCCGGATGAATCCTTCTGCGTATCGGATATTTTCTCAAGACTCATCACCCCGGCGGCGTCTCTGGGGATCTCATCGCTTCGTGCGTTGATCTCCTCTGTCAGCCAACTGCATACTTCCGCCAGCTCTTCCACGGAGTATTCCTCCGTCCGGATTCCCACACTTTCTGCAAAGGATTCCCTCTGATAATTGATTCCACAGTTGACTACATACAGGAAAAACAGCATCCCTGCAATCAGCATAAGCTTCAGACACCATTCTGCCGCCTGCTGCCGCCCCTGCTTCTTTCGGATAATTCCCACTGCCAGCTTGCAGGCAGACAGCAGGATCCACAAGATCAGAAGATACAGAAGCACCTCTGATACAGAAAACGGAAACACGCCCATAATTCTGCCTGTCGTATTCACCCAGATCCGATAGATATGTGTACTGTACCAGTGAGCAAATGTCCCGGAAGCCCTGGCTAAAAGCATCAGCATAAAACCTGCTGCCAGCAGTCCTACTCCGACCATTCCAATCATTTGGTTTTTCTTGTTTCTATTCTCCTTTTTCATCTGTTTCCATACTTTCTAAAATTCTGCCTCACTTCTATATTCGCGTGATGATTCCGGTAATCAGTTCTTTAAATTGTCTGGAGACACGATCTGCTGTCTCCTGCACTTCCGTATGATCCAGCTGCCCGGATGTCATACCGGCAGCCAGATTGGTAATGCAGGAGATTCCGCACACTTCCATTCCCATATGGCGTGCAGCCACAGCCTCACAGGCTGTACTCATTCCCACGGCATCTCCGCCCCAGCTTCTGCACATCCGGATCTCCGCCGGTGTCTCATAAGCCGGTCCGGTAAACTGTACATAGACCCCTTCCTGAAGCCCGATCCCCATGTCATCCGCAGTTTTTCGGATCACTTCCCGCATACGGGCGCTGTATACTTCACTCATATCCGGAAACCTTACACCCAGTTCTTCGATATTCGGTCCGATCAGCGGACTTGGGACAGCCGTAGTAATGTGATCTTTGATCAGCATAAAATCCCCCGGATGATACGCATAATTCACGCCGCCTGCCGCATTAGTAAGGATCAGCTTCTTCGCTCCCAGCATCCCCATCAGGCGTGTCGGAAGCACCACATCCGACATCGGGTAGCCTTCATAATAATGTACTCTTCCCTGCATGATCACTACCGGAACCCGATCCACATAACCGAATACAAACCTTCCCTTATGTCCCGGCACTGTAGAAGTCGGGAACCCTGCAATATCTGCATAGTCTATGATCTGTTCAATCTGAATCCCATCTGCATAATCTCCAAGGCCGGAGCCGAGGATCAGTGCAACCTCCGGCAAAAACCCGGTTTTCTCTCTGACACTGTCCAGACAGGTTTTTAGTTTTTCATATATTTCACTCATCTTTTTTCCTCTTTCACTGAATCAGTTTATCCAGCACAGAACTTCCGATCGTATCTTCCGGCATTGCCACCCCGAAGTTCTCTGCTACAGTTGCGCCAACCACGGCAAATGTATCCTCCGGCTTCAGCGGTCCCCCATGCTTCATCCGCTTTGAATATGCAACAAACGGAACATATTCTCTGGTATGGTCCGTACCGGTATAAGTCGGGTCATTGCCATGATCCGCTGTCAGGATCAGAAGGTCATCCTCCCGCAGATTTTCCAGAAGGACTCCAAGATTTTTATCAAATTTCTCGATTTCTCTTCCATAGCCTTCCGCATCCCTTCGATGTCCCCATAACGCATCAAAATCAACCAGGTTCACAAAACAGAGCCCATGGAACTCTTTTTCACAGATCTCTATGGTCTGATCCATTCCGTGTACGGAACTGTCGGAATGGTATGTCTGTGTAATTCCCTCTCCACAGAAGATATCGTGGATCTTCCCCACACCGATCACATCCAGTCCGGCATCTGCCAGCGCATTCAGCACCGTCCGCCCAGTCGGCTTCAGCGCATAATCATGGCGGTTGCTCGTTCGCCGGAATTCGCCCCTCTTCTTTCCTACATAGGGTCTTGCGATCACACGGCCGACTCTCCACTCATCCTTCATAGTGATCTCTCTGGCGATCTCACAGCACCGATACAGATTCTTCAGATCAAATGTTTCTTCATTTCCGCAGATCTGCATCACTGAATCTGCCGAAGTATAGACGATCATCGCTCCGGTTTGAATCTCTTCTTCTCCAAGCTCTTCTATGATCTGCGTTCCACTGGCACTCTTATTGCCGATGACCCGTTTCCCACATCGCTTTTCCAGCTCTTCGATCAATTCCTTCGGGAATCCCGTTTCTGTAAATGTCCGAAACGGTTTCTCTGTCCGGATCCCCATCATTTCCCAGTGCCCTGTCATGGTATCTTTTCCCTTACTTGCTTCCCCCAGACGCATATACCGGCCGGCAGGGCTGTCTACTCCCTCCATGCTTCCTGCAGGATGAAGATTCATAAGTCCCAGCTTTTTCAGGTTCGGAATCTGAAGTGTCCCCATACGTTCCAGAATATGCCCGAGCGTATCCACTCCCACATCCCCAAAGTCCGAAGAATCCGGCATTGCTCCGATTCCAAGCGAATCCAGAACAATTACAAAGATCCTGTTATATTCCTTCATATCGCTTTCACCTCATTACACATCTTTTTATACATCCATTCTTTTGTCCCCGCATCTGCAAAAGCAGTCTCTATCGCATTTTTCATGAACTTCAGAATCTCTTCGTCCCGAATTCCGTAAGTCTTCTGGACAAACTGCAGTTCCTGTACCATAGAAGTATTGCTGACGGTCCGATTGTCTGTGTTGATCGTCACGCAGATACCGGAATCCAGAAATTCTCTGAGCGGATATTCCGCCTCGCTTTTCACTGCCTTGGTCTGCAGATTGCTGATCGGACACATCTCTACGCCGACTCCCGCATCCCGGATCATCTTCTGGATCCCGGGATATCCCCTCATGGCGATACCGTGTCCGATCCTTCCTGCCCCTGCCTGTATTGCTCTTACTATATTCTCTGCATTTCCACACTCTCCGGCGTGGATGGTAAACGGCATTCCAAGAAGCTTTGTTTTCCGGAACAACTCCATGAATTCCGCCATCGGATACTGCGCTTCTGCTCCTGCAAGGTCCACCGCGCATACACCCGCTCCAAGATACTCCCGTGCCGTTCTGATCATCTGATAATTCTGCTCCTCACTGTGATGTCTCATCGCACAGGTAATTACATTATATGCAATTCCAAAGTCCTTTTTCCCCTTTTCCAGTCCCCGAAGAAGTGCTTCTATCACTCTGCGGGTGTTCATCTCCTCTGTCACAGACAAAAGAGGCGCAAAGCGAATCTCCGCATAACAGACATTTTCTCCGGCCATCGTCTTCAGAACATCATATCCAGCGCCTTCCAGACCTTCTTCATCTCTCAGGCAGGCACATGGCAGGTCGAATTTTTCCAGATATTCCGAAAGACTTCCGCACTCCCTCGTCACGCTGAGCTCTTCTTCCGACACAGTCCTTCCCAGCCTCTTCTGAACAAATTCCCGACTGAGAGAACCGTCCAGATGACAATGAAGTTCCACCTTGGGCAGACATATTAATTCTTCTGTCGTCATACGATCACTTCCTTTTTTCAGGCACTGCCGGTTCCAGATTGCCCGGCCCAAATCCCATCGGCAACATCTCTTTTAATGTGTATATCTTGTAGTGTTTTGTATCCGTCGCAAGGATAATCTGAAAGGTATCCGGATTACAAAATTCCATCATAACCTGCCGGCACACACCGCAGGGAGGTGTATATTCCGTCAGAACCCCATCCTTTCCTCCGACGATACAGATTGCACGAAATCTCCTCTCACCCTCGCTGACCGCTTTGAAGAATGCCGTCCTCTCCGCACAGTTTGTCGGAGTATACGCAGCATTTTCAATATTACAGCCTGTATACATCTTCCCTTCTTCTGTAAGGAGCACGGCGCCCACCCGGAATCCGGAATAGGGTACATAAGCATATCCAAGCTGTTCGATGGCCCGTTCTATCATCTCTTCTGCCAGCTGTCTCTCCATCATCCTTCACCTCTCCTGTCTGATCAGCTTAATGATCCGGCTTGTACCAAGCCGGTCTGCTCCCAGTTCCAGAAACTTTTCTGCATCTTCCAGCGAAGCGATTCCCCCTGCTGCTTTGATCTTCACCGCCGGCCCGACATGACGGGCAAATAATTCAACATCCGCAAAGGTTGCTCCCGCTCCTCCGAATCCGGTGGATGTTTTGATGTAATCTGCTTCTGCTCTGGTTACAATCTCACACATCTTTATTTTTTCTTCTTCCGTCAGAAAACAGGTCTCGATAATGACTTTCAGAATCTTATCTCCACAGACATTCTTCAGCGTACGGATCTCTTCTTCAATCTGATCATACCGTCTGTCCTTCAGCCATCCGATATTAATGACCATATCGATCTCAGAAGCCCCGTTCCCGATCGCATCTTCGGTTTCATATTCTTTTGCTTTCGTCGTCATATATCCGTTCGGAAATCCGATGACTGTACAGACAGCCACCTTTCCCTGTACGTATTCACTGGCCTGCCTTACATAAGACGGTGGAATACACACGGAAGCCGTCTGATACCGTACTGCATCATCGCAGATCTGCCGGATCTCTTCCCATGTCGCAGTCTGTGCAAGAAGTGTATGATCTACATGTGTTAATATTTCCTGAATATCCATAATCTTTCCCTTTTTCCTTTATTATTTTTCTTCGGAATCGCTTTGAATCAACAGGCGAACCGCTTCTACCGCTGTCTGTACAGCCATGTCTGTATCATGTACGACCGGATTCTCCAATCCAAGCTTCTCTCTTTCCTGATTGGCGACCACAAGGAAGCATGCCCCCGCTCTTACCCGAAGATAATCAGCGACAATAAACAATGCCGCAGATTCCATCTCTGAAGCCAGACATCCCATACGCTTCCATGCTTCCCACTTGTTCATCAGCTCGTAGCCCGCCGGCTTGGTCTCCGGCTCATGCTGTCCGTAAAAGGAATCTTTGCACTGTACAACTCCTGTATGAACAGGATATCCCTTCTTTTTTGCCGCAGCACACAGTGCATTTGTCACATCCAGACTGGCAACCGCCGGATATTCAATCGGAGCATATTCCTTACTCGTTCCTTCCATTCTGACCGCTCCTGTTGCAATCACGATATCTCCGCTCTTTACCTCTGTCTGCATACCGCCGCAGGTTCCGATCCGCACAAATGTATCTGCACCACAGCGATAGAGTTCTTCCATCGCAATGGAAGCCGAAGGTCCCCCAATTCCGGTCGATGTCACACTGACCTTCACTCCGTCCAGAGTACCGGTATAGGTAACAAATTCCCGGTTGTCTGCAATCAGAACCGGATCTTCAAGATATTTTGCAATCCTGGCACATCTTTTCGGATCTCCCGGCATGATCACATATCTTCCAACCTCACCATTTGCAACCTGTATATGATACTGTCTGCTTGCATCTTCCGAATAGTTCTTCATATCCACCTCTCCTTTTTGCGACATTTTCCCTCTTGTTATAAATATTATAACCCAAAACGCAAATAAGAAAAGAAAAACCTTTGATCTGAGTTTTTCTCAAACCAAAGGTTCCCATTATTCTTTCCCTGATTGTTCCGGTTCTTCCTCCTCAAGCACCAGAATATCTTCAATCCTGCAATCAATAAAGTCACACATCCTTGCAATCGTATTCAGATCAATTCGGACGACCTTGTTTTTACAATAGTTATTCAGCTGCGTCCGCTGTAATCTGCACGCATAACACAGCTGCGTTTTACTGATTCCCTTTTCTTTTAATACATTTTCCAGATTAATTCGTATTTTACTCATTTCACATACCATCCTATTACTTAAAAGTATACTAAGATTGCAGTTGAAAAAGTAGATATGATAATTTACACTGGAAGTAAATACACGTATTTTCATACAGTGTAAGTTTTTATCTATGGTGGTGATAGTCATGAAAAAAAGCAAATTCCAAATCTTCTTTCTACTGCTGGCGGCTGTACTTTTTTTCTGCATTACCTCCTCCAGACCATATCATATAAAACATTCTACCGTTCACACCTATGAAACTTCTACTGAAACAGACCTGTATATTGTGACGAATCGCCCCATTTGGTTCGATCAGTCAAAACTGGCTGAAAATATCGTCTCCGAACAATTCAGACTGAACCGGCCTGCAGGTAAAGTTACTTATCAACTGTATCTGTATCAGACAGAATGGCATTATCAGAACCATGTTCCCTATGCAACACTGACCTGCGATCAGGACGGACGGATAAACCCCTGATTATTTTCCCTGATCTTCAGATATAATATTCCCCTTTTCCTTTCATTTATCGTAAATTTCTTTATTATAAAAGGACTTTCGCAAAATATAGACTATTATATGCGAAAGTCCTTTTTATGATCAATCTTTCTTACTTATAAAAGTATTACTTCAACTTCATCATCTTTTTCAATACGTTCTGTACCTGCCGGAATCACAATCAGACAATTACAGCCACACATGGAGCTCAGGATCCCTGATGCGTTTGACCCGGATGCAATTCGTACCTTCCCATCACTGTAATGCGCACGCACATATCGGGTAACCATACTTTTTTTCGGGAAAGTATTTTCACAGACAGCTCTCCTTCTTTGGATCTTCAGATCTTCTCTCCCGGTCATCTCTGCAAGGAGTGGACGAATAAGAAGTTCCAGATTCGCTACCGCACCATATGGATTTCCAGACAGACACACGAGTAATTTTCCCTGACAGGAAGCACACAATGTCGGCATCCCCGGCTTGACTGCGATTCTCCAGAACAGCTTTTCACAATTCAAAATCTTCAGAACTTCATGCATGATGTCTTTCTTCCCTACAGAGACCCCGCCTGTTGTAACGACCAGATCTGCATCGGTCATCACTTTTTTCACAAGCTCTGCCACTTTTTTGGCATCATCCTCCACGCGCATTTTGGCTGAGATCTCCACTCCCCAGGAGCGTAATCTGGTTACAAGAGCATAAAGATTAGAATCATATATTTTCCCCGGAAGAAGTTCCTCTCCCGGAAGGAGGATCTCGTCACCAGTGGTGATCACTGCAATCCTGGGTCTGCGATATACACACACACGGGTAAGGCCGAGGCTTGCAAGAATCCCTGCCTCCGCCGATCCTAACACAGTACCTTTTTTCAGCAGTATTGTTCCTGCTCTGTAATCTTCTCCTTCAAAACAATAATTTTGCCAGGCTTCTACTTCCTCATAGACATTAACTCTGCTCTCACCATAATCTGTATCTTCCTGCCCGATGATACAATCGGCACCATCTGGTATCGGGGCACCGGTCATAATTCTTATGGCTTCTCCCTCGCCTACCATCTCCTGTACCACATGGCCAGCATCTACTTCAGCAATAACGGTAAGCGTCACCGGATACTCCCGTGAAGCCCCTTTTATATCTGAACTTCTCACCGCATATCCATCAAGCGGAGAACGCGGAAAAGGAGGCTGGTTCCTTTGAGCAACAACATCCTCAGCAAGAACCCTTCCCACAACGTCCCACAGGGCAATTTCCTCACATTCATCAATTTTTTTACCCCTGGAAAGAATCAATTCAAGGGCTTCCTCCAACATAAGAGCATCCATACTTTTATCTCCTTAGTTCTCTCAGCAGAATCTGCACGAATAATCCGAAGTAATATTTCCCAAATCTCCTTCTATATTATCACAATTATCACAAATTTTACACTTCATACTGATTCTGCTGCAGAATTCGTTTTCAATTCAATCCTGCCACATATACCGCATACTCTTCAAATCCATCGTACTTTTTATTTCATCTTTTGGCACGATTTGATAAGAAAAGTGACGTTATATGTCATTCAAATGACACCTGATTTCTGATATTCTGTATATATCAAATATAAGAAATCGGAGGATAGATATGAATCATTTCGCACTCATCACAGGATCATATGGCGGGCTTGGGGCATGCTTTGTAACGATTCATGCCAAAAAAGGCGGTGACCTGATTCTCGCAGGAAGAGATCAGGCAAAGCTGGATGCACAGGCAAAAGAGGTCTCTGAAAAATTTCACGTAACAGCATATACAATTGCGGTTGATCTCTCCAGAGCAGACGCTGCGCAGATCATTTACAACAGATGTAAAGACATTGGAATCCTTCCTGATATTATCATCAATAATGCGGGATTCGGCGGCCAGGGCGATTTTTCAAGAGCTCGTTCCATGAATCAGGATATGGAAATGATTGCAGTTAACATCGAAACGCCCACCCGCATTCTGAAACTATTTCTTCCGGATATGGTCAAAAGAGGCGCAGGAAAGGTACTGAACGTCAGCTCTACGGCTGCCACCATGCCAGGACCACTTCAGGCAGTTTATTATGCGTCAAAAGCATATATCACAAGCTGGTCAAATGCACTATGGAGAGAACTGAAAGGCACAGGTGTTACAGTGACGGCTCTTATGCCGGGCGCTATGGAAACAAGATTTGCTGACGCAAGTAAAATGGCCGGAACAAAACTTTTGCACATCCCGTAGATCCTATGCCTGTGGCAAAAGACGGATATGAGGGCATGCTCAGAGGTAAGCTGAACGTTACCTGCGGACTGCCGGGATGGCAAAAACCTATGATGACACTTGCCCCGCTATTTCCAAAGAAATTTATGCTGGACTTTGTCTACAGTCAGCAAATAGCAGACAGTGCTAAAAAAGGAAGGTGAGAATTTGGATCATTTTATCGTAAACGGAAAATATAAAGATCTGCTAAAATATTACAATCTGGATATCCGGGAAGTCTTGCGTCGCGCAGCGCTTCCGGAAGATATATTAAACCACAAAACCATTCACATGCAGGAAGACGAATACTATCGTTTTATGGATGCCATTGCCTCTTCTTCAAAGGATACTTATCTGGCAATAAAAATGGCGACCACGGCTCAGATAGAATCCTTTTCTCCACCAATCTTCGCATCATACTGCAGCAAGAACGG
>JAEDLC010000155.1 GCA_016295505.1 Dorea sp. | reverse complement strand
GCGCGACGAGCTGCTTTGAGACCGTATTTCTTACGTTCTTTCATACGTGGATCACGTGTTAAGAAGCCAGCTTTCTTAAGTACCGGTCTGTAATCAGCATCTGCCTCAAGAAGTGCTCTTGCAACACCGTGACGGATTGCTCCAGCCTGTCCTGTATATCCGCCGCCTTTTACATTAACGATAACATCGAATTTTCCTTCTGTCTCTGTTGCTACTAACGGCTGACGAACTACAACCTTTAATGTCTCAAGACCAAAATACTCATCGATATCTCTTTTATTGATTGTGATCTTACCTGTTCCTGGTACTAAATATACTCTTGCAATTGATTTTTTTCTTCTTCCTGTTCCGTAGAATCTTGCACTAGCCACTGTAATATCCTCCTTTCAAACCTTTCCTTAGAATTTCAGCTCAACTGGTTTCTGAGCCTGCTGCTCATGTTCTGGTCCAGCATATACATGAAGCTTCTTCATCATAGATCTTCCTAAAGGTCCCTTTGGAAGCATTCCTTTTACAGCAAGTTCGATTACTTTTTCAGGTTTCTTATTCATCATCTCTGCTAATGTAGTCTCTTTCATTCCACCTACATATTCAGAGTGATTGTAATAAATTTTCTGGTTCAGTTTCTTACCTGTTACATTTACTTTTTCTGCATTTACAACGATTACATAATCGCCTGTATCAACGTGCGGTGTGAATTCCGGTTTGTTCTTTCCTCTTAAAACCTTAGCTACTTCTGATGCCAGACGTCCTAATGTATATTCAGAAGCGTCAACTACATACCATTTTCTTTCAATCTTATCTGGATTAGCCATATAAGTTTTCATCGGTTTACCTCCTGTGAATCATTAACATTGTTCATGATAATTATATCGAAATCAGCAAGACTCCGGGGCTTTGGTTTCTTACTGTTTCTCCTTTTGTCATACTTGTTCATTATATTATACGGTTCCACGCGTGTCAACTATTTTTCGCATTTTTTTAAAGAAGGTTTCCCGTTTTTTTCTTCTGTGATATAATATGTCTGCATGTGTCAATTCCACTGCTTTTTAATAAAAATGAGCATTTCTGCCATATCATTTACATTATTATAATACAATACATTTTTTTGAAAATACAAACATTTTTCTTGGGGGATATTAAAATGCAAAAGAACATTAATCTGACGGATGGACCCGTCCTTTCATCTTTAACGAAACTTGCCATTCCGATTATGGCAACCTCTTTGATCCAGATGGCCTATAATCTGACTGATATGATCTGGATCGGAAGAATCGGAAGTGATGCCGTCGCTTCTGTCGGTGCTGCCGGAATGTACATGTGGCTCTCCAATGGACTTGCTGCCCTCGCAAAGATGGGAGGACAAGTCAATGTCGGATACTCTCTCGGTTCAGGCCGCAATGATGAAGCATCCGAATACGCCGACAATGCTTTGCAGCTTACCGGCTTTTTCGGATTGATCTACGGTATGATCTGTGCCGTCTTCGCCTCACCGCTGATCGGCTTTTTCCATCTGAACAGTTCCCAGGTCATTGCGGATGCCGGATGCTATCTTAAAATCACCTGTGGCCTTGTGGTCTTTTCCTTCTTAAACCAGACATTTACCGGTATATTTACTGCAATCGGTAACAGCCGGGCGGCTTTCTTGGCTACCACAGCCGGGCTGATTTTTAATATTATCCTGGATCCACTGTTAATCTTCGGGATAGGTCCATTTCCGGAACTTCGTGTGATCGGTGCTGCGATTGCAACCATTTTCGCTCAGATCATCGTTACCATCCTGTTTCTTTATTACGCAGCAAAGGATTCCAGTATTTTCCAGGATGTACATGTATTCCGGCGCCCGAATCCGGCGTGTATACTCTCCATCCTGAGAATCGGTTTTCCAACTTCCATACAGAACATGCTTTTCACCAGTATCTCCATGATCATCGCCAGAATGGTAGCCGGTTACGGAGACGCTGCTGTTGCAGTACAAAAAGTAGGCTCCCAGATTGAATCCATCTCCTGGATGACCGCAGACGGATTTGCTGCTGCCGTGAATTCATTTATTGCACAAAATCATGGAGCCGGGAAAAAAGACCGGATTCGATCCGGATATTGGTCAGCTATGGGAATCGTTCTGCTCTGGGGTATCTTCTGCACGATACTTTTAATTTTCTTTCCAACGCCGATTTTCAGAATCTTTATTACGGAAGCAGACATCATCCCTCTCGGAATTGACTATCTGGTGATTCTTGGTGTCTCTCAGTTATTCATGAGTGTTGAGATCACGACCGCAGGTGCATTTTCGGGATATGGAAAGACCATTCCGCCATCCGTTATCAGTATCTCCTTTACCGCTGCAAGGATTCCTCTGGCACTTTTACTTACACAGACGGAACTCGGACTGAACGGAATCTGGTGGAGCATTACGATTTCCAGTATCTTTAAGGGAGTCTTTCTGTTTCTGTGGTACATCATTTTTCAGAAAAAAGAAATGGAGGTTCGTCTCAACAGAATTGAATAACTATATACATGGAATATTCTGTGAAATTTTGATATAATAATGGCTGTCACTTTGATCGTGGCCCTGACCTATAATAAATACAAGAAAGCGAGGGCATAAATATGTGGGCTTATAACAGTGTTTTTTATCAGATCTATCCGATTGGTTTCTGTGGTGCTCCGGTACACAACGACGGGGAATGTGTTCCGCGCATCCGAAAACTGCTGGACTGGTCAGATTATCTGAAGGATCTTGGCATTGATTCCATTCTGTTAAATCCGATTTTTGAATCTGACAACCATGGATATGATACCAGAGATTTTAGAACGATTGATGTAAGACTGGGAACAAACGAAGACTTTCAAGAGGTATGCAAAGATCTGCATGCACACGGAATTAAGGTCGTTCTGGATGGAGTATTCAATCATGTCGGACGTGGTTTCTGGGCTTTTAAAGACGTACAGGAGAAAAAATGGGATTCCCCATACAAAGACTGGTTCTGTATTCACTTTGACGGCAACAGTGCCTATAATGACGGTTTCTGGTATGAAGGCTGGGAAGGGCATTATGAACTGGTAAAACTGAACCTTCAGAATCCTGCTGTCGTTGATTATCTCCTGGACTGCGTAAAATTCTGGGTGGATACCTTTGATATTGACGGATTGCGGCTGGACGTTGCCTACTGTCTGGACCGGAACTTCATGCGTCGTCTTCGCTCCTTTACGCAGGAATTGAAACCGGAATTTGCATTGATCGGCGAGGTACTGTTCGGAGATTACAATCAGATCGTTAACGATGAAATGCTTCACAGCTGTACCAATTACGAATGCTACAAAGGATTATTTTCAAGCTTCAATTCCATGAATCTGTTTGAGATCGCACATTCTCTGCACAGACAAT
>JAEDLC010000154.1 GCA_016295505.1 Dorea sp. | reverse complement strand
ATGGATCAGATAAAGATAAAAGACCTGGAAGTATATGCCAACCATGGAGTATTTCCGGAGGAAACGAGATTGGGGCAGAAGTTTCTGGTAAGCTGCGTCCTGTATCTGGATACAAGAAAGGCAGGAAAGCTGGATTTGCTGGAGGAATCTGTCAACTATGGAACGATCTGTCAGCTGATCACAGAGCAGATGAAGAAGAAAACGTTTCAGTTAATTGAGGCTGTGGCAGAGCATCTTGCAAAAGTATTATTAACATTTGATGAAAGGATCTGTCAGGCTGATGTAGAGATCAAAAAGCCCTGGGCGCCGATCGGGCTTCCGGTAGATATGGTTTCTGTGGCGATCAGCCGCAGCTGGCATGAAGTATACGTGGCGTTTGGGTCGAACATCGGAGATAAGAAACAGTATGTTGAGCATGCACTGGAAGGACTGCGGCTGACGGAAGGCTGCCGGGTAGAAAAAGTGTCAGAATTCATTATCACAGAGCCTTATGGCGGCGTGGAGCAGGATGAATTTCTAAATGGTGTGTGCAGGATCCGGACGCTTCTGACCCCGGAGGAGCTTCTTACAAGACTTCATGAACTGGAACAGGAAGCGGGAAGAGAACGTCTGATCCACTGGGGACCGAGAACGCTGGACCTGGATATCTTACTGTATGATGACTGGGTGATAGAAGAAGACGACTTTTGTATTCCCCACGTAGATATGCAGAATCGCAGGTTTGTTCTGGAGCCGATGGCAGAGATTGCGCCATATAAGAGACATCCTGTCTATGGCAAAACGATGAAAGAGATGCTTGCAGATCTGAAATAAAAAATCAAGGTTCTATCTGCCGGTTCAATGAAAATTGTTCTGGATTTGGCAGATAGAACCTTTTTTTAAGATATAGAGGAAAAGTCTTAGAAATCTGATTTGTAAGTTCCCTTTTCTCCGTCTATGGAAACGCAGGCATTCTGAGTCGCCGCAAGAATACGTCCGGCGCAGCGGTTCAGATCACGACGGGTGAGGGTTCCCTCCTTAATTGCTTTTCTGATTCGTTTCTTATCGGAGGAAGATCCGGGCATGAGCAGATCATTGCCGGATGCAATGCATACTGCCGGATCACTCTGTCCCTTGGCAGTCGCAGTCCAGTCGGTCATTACCAGACCATCGAATCCCCATTCCTGACGAAGAACATAGGTTAACAGATCTTTGCTGTTATTGGCGTAGGTTCCGTTAATCTTGTTATAGCTTGTCATAAGTCCCTTTGGATGGCTTTCGCGTACCGCGATCTCAAAACCGCGCAGATAGATCTCACGCAGGGCTCTTTCTGTCATGTTGGAAGAGACATGATTCCGATTGTTTTCCTGATTGTTGCCGCAAAAATGCTTCAAAGTGACAGAACATCCAGGATTTTTCTGGACACCTTTTGTAATAGCAGCAGCCATCTTACCACTGAGAAGTGGATCTTCGCTGTAGTATTCAAAATTGCGGCCACAGAGAGGATTCCGATGGAGATTCATTCCAGGAGCCAGCCAGAAGCTGACGCCGTATTCCAGCATTTCTTCTCCCACCGCCTGTCCCATCTGTTCCAGGAGATCCAGATTCCAGGTCTGCGCCAGAGCTGTTGCTACCGGAAATGCAGTGGTGTATTGGTAATATATCTGATCCTTGTCAGGATTTCCACAGAGAATTCTTTTGAAGAATTCCGGGAAATATTTCATTGAATCAAACTGCATATCGATCATTTTGGCAGTTCCGTTATTGGCGATCGTTGAGCGGCGCTGGAGGCGAAGACCGGCAGGACCATCTGCAAGTACCAGATTGACAACGCCCTTCTTTAGAAGGGAAGAGGTTGTATTACCGGCGGCACCCGGAACTTTTATATAGCTTTCGTTCATGAGCATATCCTTCAGGCCTGCTCCGACTACCAGTTGAATACGCTCTTTTACGGTCAGCTTCTTCAAATCTTCGGTAAGTTGCTGATTACCGGTGACCGGAAGTTCGTCATAAGTATAGTGGATGACCGGAAGGTCTTCCTGAGTGATGCCCAGACAGTCTTTTCCTTCCAGATTTTCTGTGCTGTCAGATGTTTCTGAATCTGTCTTATCCGGGGCTTCCGACTTTAATACTTCAAGTGGAGTCTGCATCGGGCAGATGCTTTTATGAGTAGATACACAGATATCTTCCGTGATATCCAATGACGCACAGACTTCCGTCTGACGGGAATGACTTCCGATACGAAGCAGACAGGTCCCTTTTTCAATGATTGTGGAAGCGGAAGCTTCCTCATAGCTTGCCAGAGCAGACAATGGGAATGTCAGAGTCAGTGACTCTTCCTGTCCAGGTTCCAGGGTGTTTGTTTTGGCAAATGCGACCAGACGCTGATATTCTTTCTGCAATTTTCCCTGTGTACAGCTTGCATACAGCTGTACAATTTCTTTTCCGGAATAAGTATCCCCAGTATTTTTTACAGTAACCTGCATGGAGATGGTATCCCCTGATTTTTCGATTCCCTGATACCGGATGTCGAATGTTGTGTAGCTGAGTCCGTATCCGAACGGATAGCGGGGAGCAATCTTAAAAGTATCGTAGTAACGGTAACCAACGTAGATGTCTTCCAAGTAATTCTCGTTCTCCAGATCCCCATTGAGATAACTGTAATCCATGCCATAAGGAACGTCAGAATAGGAGTTTACCCAGGTGTCGGTGAGCTTTCCGGACGGAGTGACTTTTCCGGATATGATATCAGCAAACGCAGTGCCGCCTGCGGTTCCAAGTTGGCAGAAATATACGAGCGCATCAATGTCCGGAATTTCCTCCATAAAACTGGTATCAAAAGAAGAGCCGATATTCAATACAACGATTGTTTTTTTATAATGCTGTGTACAGAAACGAATATTCTTCTCTTCGATTTCGGACAATTGAAAATCATGATTGTCGAGCTTTCTGTCATTTCCTTCTCCAGATTGTCTTGCAACGACATAGATACAGGTGTCAGTATCGCTGTCTGTCACATCCTGTTCGGTGATCAGACGGCCGAATGGGTAGACCTGAGATTGGAGAAACATGTTAAGATATGACTGGATACTCAGTTTTTTTAAAGAAGACTTTATCTCAGCCTCCAATTCTTTCAGTCCGTTTTCATATTCTTCCGTATAATCATTCAGCCATTTTTTCGTGGTAACCTCATAGCCGGCAGCTTCCATAGCCTCCAGTATTGATACACTGTGGCGTTCATTTACTTCACCGGATCCGGTACCGCCTTTGATCGTATGTTCTACGCCAGATCCATACATGGCAATTTTGCCGGACGGAATCGGCAGCGCACCATTATTTTTGAGGAGAACAATGCCCTCCAGTGCCGCGAGATAAGCGATCTGGCGGTGCGGTTCTTCGTAAGGCAATAC
>JAEDLC010000153.1 GCA_016295505.1 Dorea sp. | reverse complement strand
CAGTATCGGAGTCTGGTTCTATATGCGAAAGAATCTGACTTCAGTCATTGTAGATAAATATGAATTCATGAATGAAAAGATGGGCATGGCCATGGATAATCTTTATCAGAAGAGTGATGAAGTCACTGCGGACTGTATCGTCAACGATAATGTACAGAAGAGCCTGAAGACCAAGGGCCTGGAAGAAGTAGAAAAGAATGCTCTGAGCAAGTATTTTGCCTATATTGATCTGGATCATGTGGCAGAGTACTGTTATGTGGATAACAAAGGAAATGTCTATACAAAATCCTACTCTAAGATCTCATATGAAGATTTCGAAAAAAGCGGATTTGCAGACAAGCTGGGAGAGGAGTATTCCAGGACAAAATGGTTCTGGGCCAAAGACGAGCTGTTCGGAGACGGGGAATATGCGCTGTTCATCGGAAGATATGTCAGGAGCATGGACTATGCCCATGATCCGGGAATGCTGTTCCTGAAGATGAACGATGAGTTTTTGTCAGAAGTGGTAACGGAAAATGACAAACTGACGGATGAAGTAGCGGTCGGAATCGTAGATACTGACGGACGGATCTGTATGGAATGGAGTCCGGACGGATTTGAGATGGAAAAAACTGATAAAGAGCGGATCAGGGAACTGGCCGGAAGTGATGCGTCAAGTGTGATTGTCAACGGAGAACATGTGAAGGGAGGAATCCTTTCGGTATACCGGCAAGAAAAAAACGGAATGCTGATCTATACACTGGTGCCGAACAAAGTTCTGAATCAGGGTATGAATCAGATTCTGATGGTATTGATTGGAATCTATCTGCTGGTCATGGCAGCGGCTTTTGTGATTAGTATCTATGCGTCACGTGTCTTTACAAGACCGATCAAGAAGATCAGTGATGCAATGACTGAGTTTGACGGACAGGATTTTACCAGGACGGTGGATATTCATACGAATACGGAGCTGGATAACATCGGAGAATCATATAATAAGATGCTGGAGAATATCGAACAGCTGCTTCTGGAGATCAAGAGCCAGGAGAAAGAGCTTCGAACCAGTGAACTGAATATGTTGATCAGCCAGATCAATCCACACTTTTTGTATAATACACTGGATACGATCTATATGCTGGCAAGGATCAACGGGGAGGAGACGACCATGAAGATGATACAGGCACTTTCCCGATATCTCCGATTGTCTCTGAGTAAAGGCAGAGATATGGTAACAGTGGAAGATGAGCTGGAGAATGTGAAGAGTTACATGGAGATCCAGCAGATCCGCAACGAGAATCTCTTCCGTTATGAGATCGACTGTCAGGTAGACGCAAAGAACCGGTGGGTACTGAAGCTGGTTCTGCAGCCACTGGTGGAAAATGCGATCAAGTATGGCTTTTGTGATATCTATGAAGGTGGTCTGATACGGATCCGCGTAAAGGAGGTCGACGGAAAGCTGATTCTGGCAGTCTATAATAACGGGACACCGATGGAAGCAGAGACGGCAGAAAAGATCAATGCGCTTGGTACACTGCCTGTGACGGAGATGAAAGAATGTTTTCCTGATAAACAGCATGGATATGGTGTTGTGAATATCATTACCAGGCTTCGGCTGAAATATGGAGAGGATGTAGGTTTTGCTTATGAAGTTCAGAAAGAAGGAACGGAATGTGTCATTCAGCTTCCGGTGGATGGGACGGAAAATGATGAACTATAATCGTGCGATTGCAGCCATAATTCTGTGCGCAATGCTGATCAGCATTGCGGGTTGTGCAGGAAGGGAAAAAAAGCAGGCAGAGAGTCCGTCGGAAGAGATCCGGATTCCCATGATACTGACGGTAGATCCGACCACGGGAAAAAAGAATGAGCAGGAAGTGGTAGAAGCATTTAATAAAGCCTACCAGGGCAGATATCAGATTGATGTGGAATGGATTATGGAGACGGAAGAGGAATACCGCAAGAATCTGAAACGACAGAATGTGACGGATGAGCTTCCGGCGGTCATCACGGATCTGCGCCTATTGCCCTCTTTCTATCAGATGATGATCGAAGAAGAGAGGCTGGTAGACCTGGCTCCATATATACAGGAGGATTCAGAGTGGAACCGGATCATAGAACCGGCTGTTCTGGAGGCATGTACCGAATCGGATGGAAGTATCTATCTGGGACCACTCAGTACAACTGCATTTTCCTGCTCCGGCGTCTTCTGGAATCAGAGCCTGTTCGAACAGGCGGGAATTGAGGAGTTCCCGGAGACCTGGGAAGAATTCTGGGAGTGTTGTGACAGACTGAAGGCGCAGGGGATCACTCCGCTGGGACTTCACACGGAAGGAACAGGCTGGGCGCCCATGCTCCTGGCAACGGCAGAGCTGGCTGATTCCGAAGAAGGAGCTCAGTTCATGAAGCAGTTATATCCGGACAGCTATCAGAATGAGAACGGACTGCATCTGGCCGATACGCTAAAGAAGTTGTTCTCATATACGACCGAGGATGCCATGCATACGGATTTTGATGTCGCTTATACGAATTTCGTGTCCGGGAAGGTTGCGATGATCCCAAACGGCTACTGGATGATCGATAAGATTCCGGAAGAGTTTGTGGAAAATGTAAGGTTTTCTGCATTTCCGGGGAATAAGCTGATCTCATCTCCTGAGACATTTGGGTGGGCTGTAGTTGCTACATACAGTGATGAGATAAAGGAAGGTGCGATTGCATTTCTGAAATTCCGGACGATCTTCAATATGGAAGAAAAGAGTAAGCTGCTGAAACTGGATGGAAAGACGGACCGTCAGCTGCTGCAGGATTATATTGATGCATTTACGGAGGAACCACAGATTGTTCCGAACTATCAGGTGAAATGGAATTCTATTCTGCAGGAAGAGACGCTGGGAGAATGCCTGCCGGATCTTGCACAGGGAAAGATGTCCCCGGAAGAGTTTGTAAAGAAAGCGGATGAGAGCATCCGGCAGTATGAAGAAGAACAATAGAAGAGTATATTTTTTTGTATTTTAGGTTTTTTAATTGATACAGCTTTTTACGCGACAACTGATATGATGTACTCACAACAAAGAAAACAATGTTTGGAAAGGTGAGGTAAACATTATGAAAAAGCGTAAAGTTGTATCAATTTTACTTGTTGCGGCTATGGCAGTTGGTATGTTGGCAGGCTGCGGAAGTTCATCATCATCTTCTGATGAGGGATCAGGGGATAAGGAAGCTTCCGGAAAGGTATATTATCTGAACTTCAAACCAGAAGCAGACGAGCAGTGGCAGGCTCTGGCTGAAGCATATACTGATGAGACAGGAGTTCCGGTAACGGTTCTTACAGCAGCTTCCGGAGAGTATGAGAAGACACTGAAGTCAGAGATGGCTAAGACAGACGCTCCTACATTATTCCAGGTAAACGGACCGGTTGGTCTTGCAAGCTGGAAAGATTACTGCTATGA
>JAEDLC010000033.1 GCA_016295505.1 Dorea sp. | reverse complement strand
TTCTGATTCCGGAACTGCATCGGTGTCATATTATAAGCTTTTTTAAACAACCGGTTAAAATGCTCTACATTCTGATAGCCTACAGACAGCGCAATATTTTCTACCGTCATATTACTGCTTTTAAGAAGTGCTTTTGCTTTCTTCATACGAATCTTTTTCACCAGTTCTCCAAACGTCATACCAGACTTTTCTTTGATGTATTTGGAAATATATGGCTTGGATAAGTAGAACTTTTCTGCAAGATCATCCAGTGTAATATCTATATAATTTGCCTGTACATAATTCATGATTTCAATCATTCTCGCATCCGTACATACATTGGCGCTTCCCAGCTCCTCCACCTTATTCACAGCTACAATCAGTGCTTCAATCGATGCCCGGATAATATCAGGATCAATTCCGACACCCCAGAAGGTCTTTCCCTTGCAGATGATTCCAACATATGCAACCGCCTTGGAAGAAGATCCCTTTGTCAGAGAATGCTCTTCATAGAAAGTCAGTTCGTAGCTGATATTGAAATACTGTTTAATCGCATTGCTTACTGCATCCAGTCGGCCATTTCCGTTGGAAGTAATCACTTTATTCTCGCCACCGTGATTAATCGTCACTTCCGCAGTAATTCCGTCCACCTGTTTGAAATGACACTCATCAATATGGAAAACGGTTTTTGTATTAATATAGTGATCGGCAAAGATCTGGTATACCCACTCCGGAGTCAGCTCCTTATGCGCTTTGTCAGATACATCTTTTACCATATATCCGACTTCTTCTCTCATCTTCTGCGGCAGGTTGATACCATGGCTCTGCTTCAGGATATAGCTTACGCCACCTTTTCCGGACTGGCTGTTGATACGGATAACGTCAGAGTCATATCTTCTGCCCACATCCTGCGGATCGATCGGAAGATACGGAACCGTCCAGGTATCACACTTCTTCTCCTCTCTCCAGGCCATTCCTTTGGCGATAGCATCCTGATGAGAACCGGAAAATGCAGTAAATACCAGATCTCCGGCATATGGCTGGCGCTCATATACATGCATTCTGGTCAGACGTTCATACGTCTCACGAATTCTCTGCATATCGGAGAAATCAAGTCCGGGATCCACTCCGTGAGAATACATGTTCATACCCATGGTTACGATGTCCACATTACCGGTACGCTCACCATTACCAAATAACGTTCCCTCAATACGATCTGCTCCGGCAAGAACTCCAAGTTCTGCGGTTGCCACACCGCATCCTCTGTCATTGTGTGGATGTAAGCACAGGATCACATTATCCCTGTAATTCAGATGTTTATTCACATATTCCAGCTGACATGCGAATACATGCGGCATTGCATTTTCCACTGTGGTCGGAATATTGATGATGGCTTTATTATCTGCGGTCGGTTTCCATACATCGAGAACCGCATTACATACTTCAACCGCGTAATCCACTTCCGTTCCCGGAAAACTCTCCGGGCTGTACTGGAACGTAAAGTTTCCTTCCGTCTCACTTGCCAGCTGAAGGAGCAGTTTTGCACCGTCTACCGCAAGCTGTTTCACTTCTTCTTTACTCTTTCTGAATACCTGCTCTCTCTGTGCTACAGAGGTAGAATTATACAGATGGATCACCGCATGCGGAGCACCCTTCACCGCCTCAAACGTCTTCTTAATGATATGTTCTCTCGCCTGCGTAAGTACCTGAACCGTCACATCATCCGGAATCATATTTTTCTCGATCAGTGTTCTCATGAACTGATACTCCGTCTCAGATGCAGCCGGGAATCCAACCTCAATCTCTTTGAATCCGATATCAACCAGCATCTGGAAAAATTCCAGCTTTTCATCCAGACTCATTGGTTCAATCAATGCCTGGTTTCCATCACGTAAGTCAACGCTGCACCAGATTGGCGGATGATCAATATACTCCTTCTTCGCCCAGTCATAAGTAACCTCCGGCGGCATAAAATAAGTTCTTTCATATTTCTGATAATTTTTCATAACTGACAACCTCTCCTTCTATTCCATTCTGATCATGAATCCATCGTTCACATCGAATAATAATCATCAATTTTCTTGTTCATTTTTAATCCTTCCTTATCCTAACATATGTACACAGAAAAGGGAAGTGATAAATTTAATCACTTCCCTTGATGTATTTTATTCTTTTATCAACTATACTCTAATCCTGAGCCAGAGAACGTTTTTTCGTGATCGTTACTTTTTCATCGTAACATGCAAAGATGTCGTCTACCCGTTCTTTCTGAAGCTTTGGAGTCACAAAACTTACAACAGGTACCACGATCAGACCGGCGATCATTGCAATTGCACCGGCATTAATCGGAGATGCAATATAATGCAGGAACATATTGGACACTGTGATTCCCACACCAGTTGCAAAACTTGCCCACACTGCCGCTTTTGTCACACCCTTCCAGTACAGACCATACATGAACGGAGCGAGGAATGCACCTGCCAGAGCACCCCATGAGATACCCATCAACTGCGCAATAAAAGTCGGAGGATCCATCGCAATCACAACTGATAAGACGATGAAAAATACAACCAGCACCTGCATGGTACGAACCTGCTTCTTTTCACTCATATCTTTCATGACATTATCCTTCAGGAAATCCAGTGTCAGGGTAGAACTGGAAGTCAGAACCAGAGAAGCAAGTGTTGACATAGATGCAGATAATACCAGTACTACAACAATACCGATCAGAATATCCGGAAGCGTAGACAGCATATATGGAATCACACCATCGTAGATCACATTGCCTGCCTCATCATAAAGCTGCGGATTATCAAATAATCTTCCAAAACCACCCAGGAAATAGCAGCCTCCGGAAATGATGATTGCAAAAAATGTAGATACGACTGTACCTGTATTGATAGACTTCTCATCCTTAATTGCATAGAACTTTCCAACCATCTGCGGAAGTCCCCATGTTCCAAGAGATGTCAATATGATAACACCCAGAAGGTTCAACGGATCCGGGCCAAAGAAGGAAGTGAATGCACCCTGCTGTCCCATGGTAACAGGAATATCACTTGGGATCTCTGCCATCGTTTTGATCGCCTGGATAAATCCACCCTGACCACTCAGTACCGACAGAATAACAGCTACAATACCAACCAGCATGATAATTCCCTGAATAAAATCATTGATTGCTGTAGCCATGTATCCTCCCAGAATTACATAGATACCTGTAAATACAGCCATTACAATAACACAATATTTGTACGGAATATTGAATGCCATTCCAAACAGTCTGGAAAGACCGTTATAGACAGATGCCGTATATGGCACCAGGAATATAAATACAATTGCAGAAGCAGCAATCTTCAATGCCTTACTTCCAAATCTCTCACCGAAATAATCCGGCATGGTCTTAGAATTCAGATGCTGCGTCATGACCTTTGTACGTCTTCCCAGTACAACCCAGGCAAGAAGGCTTCCGATAAATGCATTGCCAAGACCGATCCAGGTAGAAGCCAGACCATATTTCCATCCGAACTGTCCGGCATATCCCACAAACACAACAGCCGAAAAATACGAAGTACCATAAGCAAAAGCAGTCAGCCACGGTCCGACAGAACGTCCCCCTAAAACATATCCGTCAACACTCGTTGAATGCTTTCTTGAATAAAGTCCTACTGTTACCATAATTGCAAAAAATACGATCAACAACAGTAATTTGACACCCATAAAATAATACCCTCAACTTTCCTTTATCTTTCTCACCGCTTTAAATCGTTGCGCTTTAAAGCGATAAAGTATTACTTCGTAAGAATACCACATTATGTGTATAATGTCAATATATAGCAGAAAGATGCCGTCCACCCGGCAGATATTTTCTGCACAGATTACGGCATCTATGATTCATTGTGTTTCTTTTATTTCATTTTCTCAACTCTGTCCTGAATTGTTTTATTAAAATTCTCAACTCTTCTGCTATATGGTTCATCCATATATCTGGAGTTCAGCATAAAATCCGCTGTCGCCAGATTATTCGCAACCGGAATATCATACAGAACCGCAATACGAAGCAGTGCCTTTACATCCGGATCATGTGGCTGTGCTTCCAATGGATCCCACAAAAAGATCATAAAATCAATATTCCCCTCCACGATCTTGGCGCCGATCTGCTGATCTCCGCCAAGCGGACCACTGTTATAGCCTTTGACCGGAAGTCCTGTCTTCTCAGCGATCAGACGTGCAGTTGTTCCGGTTCCACACAGAAAATGGCTTTTCAGAATATCCTTATTCTTATCACACCAGTCAACCAGTTCTTTTTTCTTTCCATCATGGGCAACCAGCGCAATATGCTTTGCCTTTTCAATTTCAAAAGTTACATACTTATCATCCAGCATATCTGTATCTCCTTTCAATTACTCTTCTTCATGCGTTACTCAGGAAGTTCTTCTTCATAATACTTGATCAGAGCCTGTGTTCCGAGATCGCCATATCCTTCTGCCTGCAAAAGTTCATAATTCGCGAGCACCTGACTTAATACATCCAGGCTCAGATTACTTCTGTTTGCCTCTGTGAGTGCAAGCGTCATGTCTTTGATAAAATGCTTCATAAAGAATCCGGGTGCATAATCTCCGGCAAGGATCTTCGGACCAAATGCATCCAGCTGCTTACTTCCGGCTGCGCCTGTCGATACTGAATTCAAAACGGTATTCAGATCCAGCCCTTTTGCTTTCGCATAGGTCAGAGCTTCACATACCCCTGACAGGGTTCCGGCGATCATAATCTGATTCGCAAGCTTTGCATGTTGTCCACATCCGGACTTTCCCTGATAATTAATATTCGTTCCCATCGCTTCAAAAAGAGGCATGCAGGCTTCATAATCTTCTTTTTCCCCGCCAACAAGAATGGACAGGGTTCCGGCTTTCGCCCCGGTATCGCCTCCTGTAACCGGTGCATCCAATACATGGAATCCTCTCTTCTTTCCTTCTTCTGCAATCTTCTCAGCCAGCATCGGACTTGTGGTCGTCATATCAATCAGATATGCTCCGGAAACCGCACTGTCCAGGATATTCCCCTGTTCAAAATAAACTTCTTCCACATCCTGTGGGAACCCCACAATCGTGATCACTGCTTCACGGTTCTTCACACAGTCAGCGATACTATCATGAAAAATCGCCCCTTCACTGATCACATCCTCTACCTTCGCTTTAGTACGGGCATAGATATGAAGCTCATATCCTGCTTTCATCAGGTTCCTCACCATGGATTTTCCCATGATTCCAACCCCTATAAAACCAATCTTTTTCACGTTATTCGTTCCTTTCTGTATTTTCCTAGTATTTTTCCACAACTTCACCCTGTCTTTTATAGATGCTGTTTGCAGGCACATAGCCTCTGACACTGGAAAGTGGATAGATATTGGAATGACTTCCCACAACACTTCCCGGATTCAGCACTGTACCGCAGCCCACCTCTACTTCATCACCAAGCATGGCACCAAATTTTTTGATTCCCGTCTCAATATTTCCTTCCGGCGTCTTAACCACAACCAGTTTTTTATCTGACTTCACATTTGAAGTGATAGAACCGGCACCCATATGTGCCTTATAGCCAAGGATCGAATCACCAACATAATTGTAGTGCGGAACCTGCACTTTATTAAAGAGAATCACATTTTTAAGCTCAGTGGAATTGCCTACAACGGCTCCCTCTCCTACAATCGCATTGCCACGGATAAATGCACAGTGTCTGACTTCTGCATTTTTTCCGATGATCGCCGGTCCGTGTATGTATGCAGACTCAAATACTCTGGCAGACTTTGCAATCCATACATCCTCTCCGATCCGGTCATACTCATCCTCCGGAAGTGTCTTTCCAAGTTCCAGAATAAAATTACTGATCTTAGGAAGTACTTCCCACGGATAAGTCACACCGTCAAAGATCCCTCTGGCGATCGTTTCATCCAGCGTATAAAGTTCTGCTACTGTTAATCCTTTCATGTCTTTTAATTACTCCTTTCACACGCATATTATGTACGTTTTTTATAATATTTTGCCACTTTATCATAACAGGCCTGAAGCTGATACTGATTATTCAGCCCTTTGACTCCCTGGGTTCTGCTTACAATAAACTGATCCAGTTTCTGCATATACTCTTCCGGTGTAATATCACCATCTGCCACATAAGTAAGACCCTTTTCCCAGCTCGCAGTGAGTTCGGGATTCAGCAGAGATTTGATCGAATGATCCACCACATCATAGATCATCTCCCCCTGCATGGTAGGAGTTACAATCTGTGTCTTCTTATTCAGTGCCAGATACTTATTATTAAAAAGCTTTTTCAGAATCTCTCCCCTGGTAGCGCTGGTACCGATGCCGCTTCCCTTGATCTGCGCACGCAGTTCTTCATCTTCAATCAGCTGTCCGGCATTCTCCATTGCAAGAATCAGAGATCCGGAATTATAACGCTTCGGAGGCGATGTTTTTCCTTCCTTGATCTCCAGTGACTGCACTTCCAGAACCATCCCCTTCTTAAGTGTCTGTATCTTCTGAAAGAATGCAGCATCTGTATCTTTTCCACCAATATCGTCAGCATCTTCTTCTATGCCTTTTGCAGAATCCTTTGCCGTACTCCCGCTTTTTTTCTGTCCCGGAATCCCCACAACCTTCAGATAGCCTTCCTCTGCAAGCACTTTAAAACTTGAGAAAAATGATTCCTCCCGGATCTTTGTCACGATTGCAACTTTCTGATAAACTGCCGGAGGATAAAAGATACTTAAAAATCGACGCACGATCACATCATACACCTGTCCGGACAGGCGGGATAATCCTGAAAGTGCATTCATTCCCTGTCCTGTCGGTATGATTGCATAATGATCCGTAATCTGTTTGTCATTGACGTATCTGGTTTTTTCC
This sequence comes from Dorea sp., assembly GCA_016295505.1. Classification (GTDB taxonomy): domain Bacteria; phylum Bacillota; class Clostridia; order Lachnospirales; family Lachnospiraceae; genus Dorea_A. The sequence continues at coordinate 9,457 of JAEDLC010000033.1, read as the reverse complement.
AGCCCCTTATGACTTCCAAACTGTACAATATCCTGAAGATATTCCACAACAGGTTCATACTTCATCAGACCATTCAGATTCTTATGTATCTCCTTTGCGACTGCCGTTGACAGCACTCTGGCATCTGTTCTGGGGTATGTCACCAGCTTTTTCTCATACAGTTCCTGTACAATCCGAAGTGTCTCGTCCGGACTGATCTTAAATCGTTTCGAGCACTCATTCTGCAGCTCTGCCAGATTAAACAGAAGCGGTGGATTCTTCTTTTCTTTCTTTTTTTCAATCGAAGTGATCTGGCACCGAACCGGTGATTCCTCACTCAGGTATGCGATCAGTTCCTGTGCTTTCTTTCTCTCTTTGAATCCATTTTCCTTATAAAGATCAAATGATTCAAACCAGCGGGATCCCTTAACCGCACGCCACTCTCCTTCAAAGGTCTGTCCCGGATCTCCGACCGTGCTGACCACTCTGTAAAACGGAGTTTCCACAAAGTCCCGGATCTCCCGTTCTCTTCTTACCACCATCCCAAGAACACAGGTCATTACTCTTCCTACGGAGATCACGGAATAGCGAGTATGAAGATAACTGGAAATGCTGTTTCCATATTTCAGGGTCAGAAGACGGGAAAAATTAATTCCCATCAGATAATCTTCTTTCGCACGAAGGTAGGCTGAGGAGGCCAGATTGTCATACTCTTTCAGATCCTTTGCCTCCCGGATCCCACGGAGAATCTCTTCCTCTGTCTGTGAGTCGATCCAGACTCTCCGTCTCTTCTTTCCATGTACTCCCGCCTGCTGTTCCACCAGACGATAGATATATTCTCCTTCTCTTCCGGAGTCTGTGCAGACATAGATCGTCTCCACATCATTCCGATTGAGCAGTCCTGATACGATCTTAAACTGTTTACTGACTGCCGGAATCACTTCATACTTGAATTCTTCCGGAATAAAAGGCAGCGTTTCCAGACTCCACTTCTTAAGCGCCGGATCATACGCTTCCGGATAGCTCATCGTCACCAGATGTCCGACACACCAGGTAACGATTGCCTCTTCCGATTCCAGGTATCCGTCCTGTCTTCTTGTCTTCATGTTCAGTGCTTTGGCGAATTCCTGTGCCACACTGGGTTTCTCAGCAATATATAGTGATTTCCCCATATAATATATCTTACTCCTATCTGCGGAAGAATGTCTTCAGCCAGTCACCCATTTTCTTCTTCTGCTCTGGTTCCTCACGCTTTGCATGAATTGCTTCATCCATGAATACCGCCTGAGAATCGACCGGAGGCTGCGTATTCTCCCTCTTTTTATATGTACCGTCACTTAGCATGACTCTTGCTTTTACATTATCACTCAGCATCACTTTCAGATAATGATTGATCTGCTTACGAATACTGTCATCCATGATCGGGCATGCAACTTCTACTCGTTTTTCCGTATTTCTCGTCATCATATCCGCAGAACCGATATAGATCTTCTGCTCTGCTCCGGTTCCAAAGCTGAAAATACGTGGATGCTCCAGATATCTTCCAACCACACTCATAATTCTGACATTTTCCGTATACCCCGGTACTCCCGGTAGTATACAGCAGATTCCTCTGACAATCAAGTCTACTTTTACACCTGCCTGAGATGCTTCTGATACTTTCCTGATAAAATCAACGTCTGTAAGCGAATTCATCTTCATGATGATTCTGCCTTCCCTGCCTTTTCTGATCTCTTCATCCATCAGATAAAGCACCTGCTTTTTCAGACTGGTCGGTGATACAATCAGATGATTGTATGTACCGTTCAGGTTGCCGATCGACATATTCTTAAAGAACTCTGCCGCATCCCGTCCGATCGCCTGATTGGCCGTCATCAGCGACAGATCTGTATACATCGCTGCTGTCTTCTCATTGTAATTACCTGTTCCGATCTGTGTAATATACTGAATATCATTGCGGTTGCGATACGTGATCAGACAGATCTTGGAATGTACTTTATAGCCCTCGAATCCATAGATCACCCGGCATCCGGCGTCCTCCAGCCGTTCTGACCAGTCGATATTATTCTGTTCATCAAATCTGGCCCGAAGCTCGATCAGCACCGTAACTTCCTTCCCGTTTTCTGCTGCAGCACAGAGATACTCTACAAGCCTTGCCTTCTTCGCCAGGCGGTAGATCGTGATCTTGATCGTCATGACATTCGGATCTGTAGATGCATCCCTGATCAGCTTCAGGAACGGATTCATACTCTCATACGGATAGAACAACAGGATGTCTTTTTTCTTCACCTGCTTCATCATATTCCCTTCCTGCACGTTTGCAGAATTCTGTGGCGAAAACGGCACATAGGTCAGAGAGCGCTTCATGGAATCCGGAAGATTACCTGCAATGGAAAATATATAATCCAGCTTCATCGGCATCTTGGTCCGGAAGATCTGCGAAGGTATAATATTGAACTTCTCACAGAAATATTTTTCCATATCACTGTTCAGTTTCTCTGCGATTTCAAGACGCACTACTGCCATTTTACGACGCTTGTGAAGCGTTTCTTTCATCAGGTGACGAAAATCATCATTGATCTCAAGCGCTTCATCATCCGGCGCCACATCTGCATTTCTTGTTACACAGATGTAATTGGCATCCGATACTTCATATTGATCAAAAACTATATTCAGATGTTCCATGATGACCTTTTCCATACGAATATAGCGAATGTCATGTCCCGGAAGCATCAGGATATCCGACACAAACTGCGGAACCGGCACGATACCAAGTGTCGTCTTCCCCTTCTCGCTGTCCTTATGTTTCAGGTTCGCCGTAACATAGATTGCCTTATTCAGAAGATGTGGAAATGGGTGGTTGGCATCCACGATCTGCGGTGACAGAATCGGCAGCACCTGTTCTTTAAAATATTTCTTTACATATTTTTTCTCTGACTGTTCCAGTTCTTTAAAATCAAGTCCGCAGATTCCGTATGGATGCAGCTGTTTCTTAATCTCTGCATAAGTCTTGTCACGCTCTTTGTATAATGGCGCCACTGCCTCATAGATCTTCTCCAGCTGCTCTTTCGGCGTCATGCCGGAACGGCTGTCAATACTGGTCGCATCCATCTGTACCATATCGAACAGACTTCCGACACGAATCATAAAGAATTCATCCAGATTACTGGTAAATATTGCGACAAACTTCATTCTCTCAAGAAGAGGGACTTCCGGATCCTGCGCTTCCTCAAGAACTCTGTGATCGAACCTGAGCCAGGATAATTCGCGGTTTTGCGTATAGTTTAATATCTCTTTATTCATATCCCTGCACCTCGCCTTATTGCTATTACACTTTCTTTTATTTTACCACCTGAAGATAGGAAATAAAAGAAAGAATATGGGGAATCTGTACACAATAAATAAGGATTGTTGCAGAACAACAATCCCCTTTTATAATATTATTTTGCCTGAATATATCCCTTGGCAGTCAGAGACTCTGCACACAGCACTGCTCCGCCTGCTGCTCCACGAACGGTATTGTGAGACAGTCCGATGAATTTGTAATCATAGATGCTGTCTTCTCTCAGACGTCCGATTGATACACCCATTCCTCTTTCATAATCTACGTCCGCTTTTACCTGTGGACGGTTGTCTTCTTCCAGATACTGAATGAACTGTTTTGGAGCACTTGGAAGTTCTGCCTCCTGTGGGAAGCCCTTGAAATTCACTAATTTTTCGATCAGCTGTTCTTTTGTCGGCTTTTTCTCAAAGTTAATGAAAACAGCCGCTGTATGTCCGTTTAATACCGGTACACGCAGACACTGGCATGTAATCTTAGGCTCTTTTGCAAGTGTGATCTGACCATCCTCTAATGTTCCAAGAACACGAAGCGGCTCCTGCTCACTCTTTTCTTCCTCGCCACCGATATATGGGATGATATTTTCCACCATCTCCGGCCAGTCTTTGAAAGTCTTTCCGGCACCGGAGATTGCCTGATAAGTCGTTGCAACCACTTCTTTTGGTCCAAATTCTCTCCATGCTGCAAGGCAAGGCGTATAGCTCTGAATTGAGCAGTTCGGTTTAACTGCGATAAATCCACGGGTCGTTCCCAGACGTTTTTTCTGTGTCTCGATCAGACCAAAATGTTCAATATTGATTTCAGGAATTACCATCGGAACATCCGGTGTCCAGCGGTGTGCACTGTTATTGGATACGACCGGTGTTTCTGTCTTCGCATATGCTTCCTCAATTGCTCTGATCTCATCTTTTGTCATATCAACAGCACTGAATACAAAGTCAACCGTCTCAGCAACCTTCTCTACTTCATTTACATTTAAAACAACCAGATTCTTTACACCTTCCGGCATCGGTGTAGTCATCTTCCAGCGTCCGCCGACTGCCTCTTCATATGTCTTTCCGGCAGAACGCGGACTTGCAGCTACCGTCACCACCTCAAACCATGGATGGTTCTCAAGCAGCGCGATAAACCTCTGTCCTACCATACCTGTTGCTCCTAAAATACCTACTCTCAGTTTCTTTTCCATTTCCTTCATCCCTCTTCTTTCTCTTGTATTCTTCTGCTCCCGTCTGCGTGACGGAAACGGGTGTATTCCCCGCTTAGTATGTTTTCATGTACTCCTGGTACATTGTAATTACCCGATTCATGGACTCCATTCCCGGCGCTCCTGTAGTCACACGTTTATTCACACATGTCTCCAGGCTGATCGCCTCATAGATATCTTCTTCAAATGCCGGAGATATTTTTTTGTATTCCTCAAGAGGGAGTTCATCCAGCGCGATCTTTTTCTCGATACAAGTCAGCACCAGCTGTCCTACGATTCCATGAGCATCGCGGAATGCCACTCCGTGATTCACCAGATAGTCTGCCGCATCCGTCGCATTGGTAAACCCATGTCTTGCACTGTCTTTCATGCGATCCTTATTGAACTGCATGGTTCTGAGCATTCCTGTAAACAGCATAATACATCCCTTGGCTGTATCAATTGCATCGAATGCCCACTCTTTGTCTTCCTGCATATCCTTGTTGTATGCAAGCGGAATTCCCTTCATCGTAGTAAGAAGCGCATTCAGTGCTCCATAAACGCGTCCTGTCTTCCCTCGAACCAGTTCTGCGATATCCGGATTCTTCTTCTGCGGCATGATGCTGCTTCCGGTACTGTAAGCATCATCGATCTCTACAAACTGATACTCATTCGAATTCCAGATGATCACTTCCTCGGAAAATCTGCTCAAATGCATCATGATCATAGAAAGTGCCGACAATAATTCAATCAGATAATCCCTGTCCGATACACCATCCATGCTGTTCAGTGTCGGGCCTTCAAATCCAAGCAGCTCTGCAGTATACTGCCGATCCAGCGGATAGGTTGTTCCGGCCAGAGCGCCTGATCCAAGCGGACAAGTATTCATGCGCTTCATAATGTCAAGAAGTCTCTCATGGTCCCTCTTAAACATTTCAAAATATGCACCCATATGATGTGCCAGCGTGATTGGCTGTGCTTTCTGAAGATGTGTAAATCCAGGCATGATTGTCTCTGTATTTTCTTCCATTACATGAAGAATAGCCTGCAAAAGCCCCTTCACCAATTCGTTGATCTCTCCGATCTCATCTCTGGTATACAGCTTCATATCCAGTGCCACCTGGTCATTACGACTTCTTCCGGTATGCAGTTTCTTTCCAGGTTCTCCGATTCTGTCAATCAGTGTTGCCTCTACAAAACTGTGAATATCTTCATATTTATCAGAAATCTCCAGTTTTCCTTCCTCTACATCATTTAAGATTCCATTCAGTCCGTCAATGATCTGCTTCTTTTCTTCCTCTGTCAGAATATTCTGCTTCGCAAGCATCGTTACATGCGCGATACTTCCCTTAATATCCTGTGCATAGAATCGCTTGTCAAACGTAATGGATGCATTAAAATTATATACTAACTGGTCTGTTTCCTTTGTAAAACGACCGCCCCATAACTGTGCCATATGGATGTTCTTCCTTTCGTATGAAATTGCTGTTTACGATTTTATCATATTTTCAGGCAAAAGCAAATATAAATATGGGATTTTTACGATTTACCAGACAAAAGTGCTTTCTGTTTTCTTCGTTCTTCCAGAGAAAACTCACATCCACAGTAATCCTGACGGTATAAACCATACTTTTCGGACAATTCAATAGAACGCTTATATCCATTCCTTTTTTTAAAGTCTGAAAACAGATATTCCACTCCATATTCCTCTGCCAGATTTTTGCCTATCTCATTCAACTTTGCAGCATTCTTAAGCGGACTGATACTGAGTGTCGTCGTAAAGTAATCAAATTCACCTTCTCTGGCAATCCGTGCAGTTTCCCGAAGCCGGAGCTCATAACAGCGAAAGCATCTCGCGCCGCCTTCTTTCACTTCTTCCATGCCTTTCGCCATCTCGTAAAATCGTTCCTTTTCATACCTTCCCGCCAGAAAAGATACCGGATGCTTCCATGGCATCTCCTCAATCAAAGTCTGCTGTTCCTGGATCCTTTTTGTATATTCACTTTCCGGGTAGATGTTGGGATTGTAATAAAACACAGTGATCCGAAAATACTGACTTAAGTATTCCAGCACATAACTGCTGCATGGTGCACAGCAGCTGTGCAGCAAAAGAGTCGGCACCCGTCCTTCCTTTTGCAGATACTCGATCTGCTGATCCAGTTCTCTCTGATAATTGATCTTTCCCGTCATCTCCGCTTTCTCCTTACCTTTCTCATATACCATCTATTTCTGATATTTTTACTTATGAATTATAGTCTCTTCTTTCTTTTCTGGCAAGCAAAATCCGCACTTATCCCGGACTTTCGCATATGATAGTATATCAGATGGGGCAGGAGGTTCCTATGGAACAAGTATTAGAATTAAAGCATATTCATTACGCATATCACAACCTGGAAGGCGAGACACCGGCACTTATCGACATTTCATTTGCATTGAACAAGGGAGAATTCGTTGCGATCGTAGGACCTTCCGGGTGCGGAAAATCTACACTCCTCTCGCTGATTGCCGGACTTCTCGAACCGGAAAAGGGACTGATCAAAGTGAACGGCAGATATCTGCGCGAAAGTACTACGAATATCGGCTATATGCTGCAGCATGATGAGCTTTTTGAATGGAGAACCATCTACAACAATGTTCTTCTGGGGCTGGAAGTACAGCATATGCTGACTGCAAGGACCCGTGAACGGGCGCAGGAACTTCTGGACATCTATGGTCTTGGCCAGTTTCGCAATTCCAGGCCTTCTGAACTATCCGGCGGCATGCGGCAAAGAGCTGCACTGATCCGTACTCTGGTTCTGGAACCCGATCTTCTTCTTCTTGACGAACCATTTTCTGCACTGGACTATCAGACCCGCCTGAATGTCGGAGATGATATCGGTCAGATTATCCGTCACGAACAGAAATCCGCACTCCTTGTGACGCATGATCTGTCCGAAGCTATCTCTCTGGCTGACCGGGTCATCGTATTATCCGGTCGTCCTGCAACCATCAGACAGACAATTCCATTAATCTTTCAGCTGGAAGAAGATACACCGCTGAACCGACGAAATGCACCAGAATTTAAGACGTATTTTAACCTCATATGGAAGGAGCTGAACACGCATGAATGAGTTATCACAGGGACAACAGGCCTATCTGCAGCAGCATCGCAAACACCTGCGAATCGTCCGGATCTCACGCATACTGATCCTCCTGAGTTTCCTTTTCGTCTGGGAATTTACAGCCAATGTCGGAATCATTGATTCCTTCATCTTCAGCAGTCCCTCCAAGATCGCCTTATGCTTCTGGGGAATGGTTCTGGATCACAGCATCTTCCTCCATACCGGAATTACACTGTATGAGACAATCTTAAGCTTCCTGCTCGTGACTGCCATCGGAATCCTGGTGGCAGTTGCCCTGTGGTTCAGTCCGAAGCTTTCCGAGATCCTGGATCCATATCTGGTGGTTCTGAACAGCCTCCCGAAATCAGCCCTGGCGCCGCTTCTGATCGTATGGCTGGGTGCCACAAAGACGACCATCATCGTAGCCGGAATGTCTGTCGCGATCTTCGGAAGCATCCTGAGCCTGTACACCAGCTTCACCACCGTAGATCCAGGCAAGATCAAGCTGATCTATACGCTACAGGGAACACGCATGCAGGCCCTTCTAAAGGTAGTCATTCCCAGTTCGATTCCCGCGATCATAAGCAACATGAAAGTCAATATCGGTCTGTGCCTGGTAGGCGTCATCATCGGAGAATTCCTGGCCGCAAGAAACGGACTTGGGTATCTGATCATCTATTCCAGTCAGGTATTTAAAATGGATTGGCTTCTGATGAGCATCGTCCTTCTCTGTATTATGGCGATGTTTCTTTATACACTGATCAGCTTATTAGGGAAATGGTGTGACAAACACTTTTAACCCAATCCAACACAGGAGATGCCCCGCACCTCCTGGCTACATATTACAACCTGCGAACCTCAAAAAGACTGTTTCAACCTTTCATATATCCGTTCCACATCATATTCCGGTGCAAACTCACCAGCCATGTCATAGATTCTATGAATCGTATCAAACGCTTCCTCCAGCATCTCTGCTGTCTGTTCTTCCGAGATTCCTTTTTGAATCTTTTTTACAACTTGATGAACAAGTTTCATCATTTTTCCATCATCCTGACCTTCCAGTCGACCCAGTTTTTCCCCTTCCTCAAATGCCTCTTCCCTTTGCACTTCCATATCCATTTTATAATCGTACTCCGCCACCAGCATATTCACTACCTCACTTCCACGTTTTGTCAGATAGTCCGCAAGTATTCCTTTCTGGATACATTCTTTGATTGCATGTTCGTATGCATCTTCGTCACCTGTTTCTTGATATTTGCGTATCATATCTATAAATTGTCCATACTCTTTTAATACCGGACACTTTTCCAGTATTTCATGACCCGCATCAGGATTAATATTAATGACTTTAGTTTCCTTTCCATTATAAAAAGTATAAAACTCCGGTTTTGGCAGTTTTATGATTTCCTTTTTATATCGCTTTCTAACAGGAACCATCTGCTCATAAGCTCTTCCGGTATACATCAGATTTCGAAGGGGCATATTTTTATTAATGGTTGACTGATGCTCTCCCAATATCAGCACTTTCCCTCCGACTCCAAAAGAAAAGTCATTCTGAAAATTCATATACAATACATTATCTACACGAATCTTTCGAATCTCTGTGCCTTCCGGCAATGGTTCTTTGTGTAGTGCATTGTACAACATGCGATCGTTTTCTTCTGCGAACTCATCTTCGTAAAATAAATCCACTAATACACTGTTTTTCACTTTTCGGTTTTCTTTCGCCATTCAATCTCCTTCCCGTTTTTGAGAAACAGATGAAATGATCTGATTTTTACCAAATAAGTATATCTATCTTTATTTTATACAAAACTTTTTATTACTTCAAGTCTGTTTCTCAAAACTTATTCT
>JAEDLC010000032.1 GCA_016295505.1 Dorea sp. | reverse complement strand
GAGCGACGTGACCGAGCGCCGAAAGGCGCGAGGTCTCAGTCGCGGAGGAGCCGAAGGGTTCGGACTGCTTCGGAGTGACCGGATGCTGGCTTTGGAAAGTCAGTAAAGTAGCAATGGTGGAAAAGTATAGAAAGGAAGGCATCTTATGGATCCCAGAGAATTTCCTACAAAAGGTAATTTGATGCTTGCAAAAAATTCTCTTGCACTGGCGCATCAGGGATTTGATCTGATGGACAAAAAGAGAAATATCCTGTTAAAAGAACTGATGAGTCTGATTGATGAGGCGAAGGATATACAGGAAGAGATTGATGCAACATTTACCAGGGCATATGCGTGTCTGCAGCGAGCGAATATTGAACACGGTATCAGTAAGGTGCAGGAACTTGCATTTACTGTTCCGATAGAGGAATCTATTCGTATTCAGACCAGAAGTATTATGGGAACAGAGATTCCTCATATAAAATATGATGCCAGACAGAATGATCTGACATACTCATTCAGCACAACGCATGAGTCAATTGATATTGTCCGGGAAGCATTTCGAGAAGTAAAAGATCTGACAATCAAGCTGGCTGAAGTAGAAAACAGTGCATATCGGCTTGCAACTAATATAAAGAAGACACAGAAGAGAGCAAATGCACTGAAAAATATTACTATACCAATGTATACAAATCTGGTGTATACCATTAATAATGCATTGGAAGAAAAGGAAAGAGAAGAATTTACCCGGTTGAAAGTCATCAAAAAAATGCAGGGGAAATAAAAAAGTTACATGGGGACGGAGGATTTTTAAAAATTCCCCGTCCCCATGTTTGAAAGACTTATCCCCGTAAAAAAAGGAGTTATCCACGAAAATGTGTGGATAACTCCTTTTTGTCAGATTATATTTTAAAGCTGGCGTGATTTTTCAGTTGCTACATTAATGCATTCAATAACAGTGCCTCTCATGCCGCCTTTTTCCAATGCTTCGCATCCCTCAATGGTTGTTCCGCCAGGAGAGGTTACCATATCTTTTAATTCTCCCGGGTGTATCCCCTTTTCCAGAATCATTTTTGCGGTTCCAAGACAGGTCTGAGCAGCCAGGCGGTATGCAGTGGCTCTGGGGAGTCCTTGTTTTACGCCGCCATCAGCCATAGCTTCAATGAACATTGCAACATAAGCCGGGCCGCCTCCGCTTAAACCACATGCAGCATCAATCAGATGTTCGGGAACCATTTCTATGATACCAATCGCACTGCAGATTGCTTTGGATGTTTCTAATTCATCCTCGCTCAGATCATTATCAGAGCAGAGGGCGAAGGCACCTTCGAAGACCATAGCCGGAGTATTAGGAAGAATTCGAAGAATTCTTGGTGTACCATCAATCATGTTCTGGAGACGTTCTACAGTAACTCCGGCAACAATAGACATCATTGCTTTATTATCTAATGCCTTTTTACACTGAGAAAGAGCTTCCGCAGCATTTTGCGGTTTTACAGCGAGAAGAATAATATCACTTTTCTTGCAGACATCTTCATCGTCTGCTGCAAGATTAACACCCCATCCCTTTGCCTTTTCCATCATTGCAGGATTGATGTCATAAACATAAGCGTTTTCTTTCGGAAGAACGCCACTTTCCAGTGCTCCGTAAAGAATCGCACCACCCATATTGCCGCAGCCGATAATACCAATTTTTTTTGTAACCATAGTTATGAACCTCCTTTGTGGATAATGTGGATAAGTGGTGGGGACGGGGAATATTTAAAAATCCTCCGTCCCAAATTAAAAATGCCCTGTCCCTTTATGGAATTCCCAGGCCTTTTCTATGCTTCCGGGTGTCTCTATTAATAATTTTGTCCCTTCTGCCATGCATCTTGCTACATACATCATGCCTTTGTGTCCGATGCTCATTCCTGCCTGTCTGGCAGCCGCCCAGTGATGCAGCGGGGTACCTTTGCACATGGTGGCGGCACTGATCGTGATGAGTGGAACGGTGTGGCTGACTTCAGATGCGTCGGTGCCGATGGAGATGGGAACGGGTTCGGCTTCCAACGGTTCCAGTCCTTCAAAATAGTGACCATTATTCTGTAATCCGGCTTCTTCTGTGATCTTTGATGCGAAGTTCAATTCTTCCTCAGTATATTCCGGAGTCGGAATCCGGGTCATGGCATCGTAATAGAGTTCAGTGAGTACGCGATTGACTTTCATCTCTTTGCAGCTCTTGACTAATTCGATGTCCACGGTGGTGCCCGTCATAAGTGCGGCTCCTTTTGCGCAGTTATCAACGCGTTGGCTCGCATCTTCTGTGCGGGCGCGAAGGCTGGAGCGGATGAAGTAGTTGGTCATGGCGAAGTCGGGAACGACGTTGGCCGGCTGACCGTTATCAATGTATGCGTAGTGCATCCGCACATCGGAAGGGACATGTTCCCTCAGATAATTGACTCCGATGTTCATGAGTTCTGCAGCATCCAGTGCACTCCTGCCATTTTCCGGTGCTTTGGATGCGTGTGCGCTGACTCCGTGAAAACGATAATTTTTGATATCCTGTGATTGCCAGATATCATTGCTGATCCGGTTTCGGTCGAATGGATGCCAGGTGACAGCGACGTCCAGGTCATCAAATACACCCTGGTCATTCATTACGATCTTTCCGGACATGATCTCTTCTGCCGGGCAGCCGTAGACACGGATGGTTCCGGATGTCCTGTTTGCTGTCATGTCGTCTTTTAACGCACAGGCAGCAGCAGCAACGGCAGTTCCAAGTAGATTATGTCCGCAGGCATGTCCGAGACTGGCAAGTGCGTCATATTCAGCAAGAAATCCAAGTACAGGTTTTCCGGTTCCCCACTCTGCAGTAAATGCCGTGTCAATACCGGCAGTTTTCCAGGTAATCTGAAACCCCTGATGCTCCAGATAATCGGCAAGACACCTGGATGAAAGTGTTTCTTCATAAGCAAGTTCCGGATGGGCATATATGTAATCCGCAACATCGATCAGTTCAGATCGATGTGCCCCGAGCCATCCGGCAATTATGTTTTTGTCATCGTTATTCGTGTTCACAGTACGAAGTACCTCCTGAAGTAATATGTAAATAGCTCTAAAATATTCTGGCTAATCAGCAGTGTATACACCGTCGAGAACATCCAGATACTCCCGGCCAAATGTGTGAACGTAATCGGCGAGAGCAAGATCTATGATCTCCCGACCCTTCTGACCAAATGTGTCCAGTAACGTCTTGCAGATAGTGTGTTTCAAATGTGCAGTGTGATAGTTGAAATCTTTCATGCAGGAAGTTCCAAGCGCTTTTTTCTTGGCAGCGAGTGCTTCCACCTCTTCGGAAGACAGAGGATGTCCCCAGTCAAATTCACAGCGTTCTCCGCCCCAGCTTAATGAGGTGGATGTCGGAGTACAGACGAAATCCTTTCGAAATCCCTGATATACTGCGTTGTCAACATTTACGCAGTAGTATTTTCCGTATTCGGTAATATCATGCTTCTTCCATGCTTCGCACCAGGCGCATCTGGAAATATAGGTCTGCAGAGTCGGTTCGGTTCTCAGCATGCCGAATTCCATCTGTCCATCATAGTCAGGCTTCCATTCGCCATAGGCCTGATTGGTCATCGTATTCAGTTCGTCTCCGTGTGCCAGAGCATTTGCAGCCATTCTGGCACCACGTTCATTTCCGTAGGTGGTCATGCCTGCAAGAATGGCATCCTTTCCTTTTTCTCCGCACTCTTCGATTGCGTGCTTCGCAAGAAATGCAAACATCATGGCGTGATGTTCTATTTTACAGGCAACAGGTTCATGAGTCATATGAAACCCTCCTCTCTTATTGTAACGCAATAAAGTTAAACTGATTATACTACACTTTGCGAAAAAAAACATAAAGAATTCAGAAGATTGGATAAAATAGAGGAAGATTGGGAGGATAGCAGGTGAAAATAAAGAAAAGCAGTATTGCAGCAATCCACAGGATACACACATTGCCGGAAGATGGAAGAGCGATATGACGGGCTGTATGTTTTGAAGTCAGAAGAAGAACATAAAAATAAGAGGCATAAACATGGCTGATCAGGATACTTCCAAAGAAGATCAGAATGTCTGCAACAAGAAAATGCATTCCGAGAATACCGGTATATGTATAGAATGCAGCGATTATAAATCCCATTCCACAGAGTACTGCAAGAAAACGGGAATAAAAGTATGCAGAGAAAGATTTGCGTCTATGCGCATATCGCCAGACGGACAGAAAAAAGAAAGGGAAAAATAAAAGTTTCGTATGTTCCCAGACGGATTCGTTGATCGGACAGAACAGAGCCGTAAAGGCAGAATATCCTGACAGACGGTAGAGAAAATGATTCAGCGTACCGAGTACTGCGGTGACAGCTATATAAGGCAGATCTTTTTTGTTGTAATATTTTCGTAAATGATTCATAGATGGCACCTCCCCTTCTAATATATGAAGGAGAATAAAAAAATATGAAAATATAGTAAAAAAACACTTGCATTTTTGAAAATCATATTATATAATAACACTTGTCGTTACGGAGAATGTAATGAAAAAGAGAATATGCGCGATTAGCTCAGTTGGTAGAGCACCTGACTCTTAATCAGGGTGTCCAGGGTTCGAGCCCCTGATCGCGCAGTTAGGAATCACTGTTTTTGAAGACTTAGAGCTTCGGGGGCGGTGATTCCTTTTTTGTGCGTGGAATAATCTTATGAGAATCTGTGTATTTACGGAGAATTATATTATAATAGGTGCAAAAGAGATAAGTGTAACAGAAGGTGGAGGAAACATATGGATATAGGAAGAGAGTTAATTCAGGGTTCGATAGATCTTCATGTACATGCCGGACCGGATATCGTTATGAGAAAGTATACGGATGTTCAGCTTGCCCGGCAGTATCAGCAAGCCGGAATGTCCGGATATGTCAGCAAATGCCATCATGGAGATACCAGTGCGCGGGCGGCGGTTGTGTCGGAAATGGTTCCTTCTGTAAAGGTATATGGTGGAATTGTATTGAATGATGCAGTGGGAGGTCTGAATGAGGCCGCCGTATACGCCTGTGGGAAAATGGGAGGAAGGATCGTCTGGTTCCCTACGGTGGATGCTTTTTGTGATGCGGAATATAAAAAGGATCATTCGAATGAACATCTGGGTGGTGGAAATGAACAGCCCGGACGAAGCAGAAAGATACGTATCATGGATGAGAACCGGAAACTGATTCCGGAGGTTTATCCTGTATTGAAGCAGATTCAGGAGCAGGATATGATTCTTGCAACCGGGCATCTGTCCCCGTCTGAAAGTCTGGCACTTCTTAAGGCAGCAGCATCCATGGGAGTCCGCAGGATGATTGTAAGTCATGTATCTTTCCCGATTACAAATGCGGATCTGAGTCTTCAGCAGGAGTATCTTGCATGTGGAGCAATGCTGGAGCACTGTTTTTATACACCCTATTACGGGATGTGTTCCTGGGAAGAGATTCTGAAAAGCATAAAAAAGGCAGGCGCGGACAGGATTCTTCTTTCTTCGGATCTTGGACAGATCAAAAGCCCGGATCCGGCAGAAGGAATGAAAATGTTTGCCAAAAAGCTGTATGAATCCGGGATATCTGAAAAAGAGATCCGGCAGATGATGGTGAAAAATCCGAAGGAGCTGCTGGGAATGTGATTAAAACCGGACATGGTTGTCATCTTGTAATTACAAATAGATGATGATATACTAAAAAAAACACTTTAATAAAGTGGTACCTGGAGGAAGTATGGCAAAAGCGAAAAATACAAATATGGAGGTAAAGAGGAAAAATCGAAATCGAATCTATCGTTATGTGCGTAAGTGTAAGGTGGTGTCGAACCCGGATATTGCATATGAATTAAAACTGAGCCTCCCGACAGTAACTCAGAATACGAAAGAATTGATAGAAATGGGATTAATTACGGAGCGAGGAGAACTGGAATCTACCGGGGGAAGAAAGGCAAAGGCCCTGTCAATTGAGGAGAATTCCCGGCTTGCAGTCGGCCTTGACATTACCAGGAATCACATTGGATTATTGTTGACGAACCTTAAGGGAGAGATCCTGAATTATGAAAGGATATATGATCCATTTGATAAAAGCGAGGCTTATTTTTGCGGTGTAAATAAACAATTAGAAGAATTTCTTGAGAAAAGCCACGCTGATAAGGAGAGAATACTGGGAATCGGTATTTCATTTCCGGGAATCGTAGACCTGCAGAAGGAGGCAATCACTAATTCTCACGCACTGGACGTAAAGGCATTGGCCTTTCGGGAGGTGGAACGATATTTTCCATATCCGTGCTTCTTTTTGAATGATGCGAATGCCGGGGCGTATGCGGAAGGGGTTCAGGCGGAAGAAAAGAAGAGTTTTTTCTATTTGTCACTCAGCAATACGGTGGGGGGTGCATTGTACAGTGATGATCGGCTTGTCTATGGAGACGAGTTTCGCTGCGGTGAGGTTGGCCACATGACGATCGTTCCTGACGGAATTCCCTGCTACTGTGGTAAGTCGGGATGCCTGGACTCTTATTGTTCTGCAAAAAGGCTGAATGAAATTGCGGGAGAAAAGCTGGGAGATTTTTTTGTCGGTCTGGAGCAGGACAGACAGGAATATAAAGATGCATGGGAGCGATATACCGATTATCTGGCAATCGCAGTCAATAATCTTCATATGGTATTTGATTATGACATTGTCCTGGGAGGATATGTGGGGAGTTATCTGGAAGATCACATTCTGGAGATACGAAAAAAGGTGGCTGACAGGAATACGTTTTCAGGGGATGGGCAGTTTGTAAAAGTATGCAATTATAAAACGGGGGCGGCAGCGCTTGGAGCAGCATTGTACGTAATAGAGTTGTTTATTGAACAGATATAATGGAATATAGAATGAAGGGCTGGTGTAAGGCTGGGATATATAATCCTGATCTTGTGCCAGTCCTTTTTTGCGCTATAGGGAACTTGTTTTTGTGTAAAGCATACAAAAACAAGGAGGGAAAATGGTGAGTATTTACAAAAAACAAGAAGTTACAATACTTTCTATTGACAAATGTAAGTCTAAAAACTATTATAAAATACATAATAAAACTATTTAATAAAGTATTTAATAAAAAAGAGCAGATACAGGAGGAAGGAAAAGTGGAAGGTAAGATGAAAGTAGCAGTTATGAATGGGATTGGAAAAATGGGATTTGAAGAGCGTGAGATTCCGAAGCCGAAAGCAGATGAAGTGCTGGTAAAACTGGAATATGTCGGTATCTGTGGTTCAGATCTGCACTATTATGAGACCGGAGCAATCGGGGATTATGTAGTAGAGCCTCCGTTTGTGCTCGGTCATGAACCGGGTGGTACGGTCGTAGAAGTGGGAGAGAATGTCAGCCATCTGAAAATCGGAGACAGAGTTGCTCTGGAACCCGGAAAGACATGCGGTCACTGCGAATTCTGCAAACAGGGAAAATACAATCTGTGTCCGGATGTTGTGTTCTTTGCAACACCGCCGGTGGATGGGGTGTTCCAGGAGTATGTAGCACATGAGGCAGATCTTTGCTTTAAGCTGCCGGAAAATGTAAGTACGCTGGAAGGTGCACTGATTGAACCACTGGCAGTCGGTTTTCATGCAGCAATCCAGGGAGATGCCCATCTGGGGCAGAAGGCTGTAGTAATGGGAGCCGGGTGTATCGGTCTGGTATCGATGATGGCTTTGAAGGCAAGAGGTGTATCGGAAGTCTATGTCGTTGATGTGATGCAGAAGCGTCTGGAGAAAGCGATGGAGCTGGGAGCTTCCGGAGTGATCAATGGAGCAAAAGAAGATGTGCTTGAGCGAGTGCGTCAGTTGACAGATGGAAAAGGCATGGATCTTGTGATTGAGACGGCCGGCACGGAGATTACGACCAGACAGGCAATTCATATGGCGAAGAAGGGCTCCAATATTGTTCTGGTCGGATACAGTAAATCTGGTGAAATGACACTTCCTATGAGTCTGGTGTTAGATAAAGAACTGACATTTAAGACGGTATTCCGTTATCGCCATATTTATCCTATGGCGATCGATGCGGTAGCATCCGGAAAAGTCAATTTAAAAGGGATCGTTACAGATATTTTCCCGTTGGATGAAGTACAGAAAGCGATGGATTACAGTGTGAATAATAAGGCGGATATTGTAAAAGCAGTGATTCAGATTGCAGAATAAAAAGATGGATTTTAAACAGTAATTACGATGGAGGCAGGGATGTCATGGAGAATAAAGATACGAATATAAAAGTACCCTTAATCAGTAAGGTTGCTTATGGTATGGGTGATGTGGGCTGTAATTTCAGCTGGATGTTTGTTGGAAACTTTTTGATGATTTTTTATACAGATGTATTTGGAATCAGTATGAGTGCGGTTGCAGCGCTGATGCTGTTCTCAAGATTCTGGGATGCCATTAATGACCCGGTGATCGGTGCATTGAGCGATAAGACACATACCAGATGGGGACGATACCGGCCCTGGCTTCTCATTGGGGCTCCTCTTACAGCTCTGGTTCTGATGCTGTCCTTCTGGGCACATCCGGAGTGGTCATCCACTGCCAAGATTGTGTATATGGCAGTTACATATTGTATTCTGGTCCTGGGATATACCTGTGTCAATATTCCTTACGGAACCTTATGTGGAGCTATGACACAGAACATAGAAGAACGTGCGAAGATCAATACATTTCGTTCTGTCAGTGCCATGATCGCAATCGGAATCATTAATATCGTTACAGTGCCTCTGATTGCGGCACTGGGAAATGGCAATGATAAAAGAGGGTATCTTCTGGTGGCGGTCATTTATGGATGTATCTTTGCAGCATGTCATATTTTCTGCTTTGCAAAAACAAAAGAGACGGTCGAGATACCGGAAAAACAGAAGATTTCTTTGAAGGTACAGCTTGCAGCAGTGATGAAGAACAGACCATATCTGATCGCTGTTGCGGGACAGTTCCTGTTTGGTGTGACACTTTATGGAAGAAATGCAGATGCTCTGTATTATTTTACCTATGTGGAAGGCAACAAAGCATTATTCAGTACGTATTCACTGTGCATCATCATTCCTTCCATTATCGGAGCAGCGTGCTTTCCTCCACTGTTTAAGCTGACGAATAACAAAGGTCGTGCAGCGTCTGTATTTGCCCTGTTGACAGGAATCAGTATGTTTATTATGTATTTCTTCAGTGTGGGAAGTTCTCCGATACCATTTTATGTGTTCTCCTGCTTGGCACAGTTTTTCTTTTCCGGATTTAATACGGCCATCTATGCGATCATTCCGGACTGTGTTGAATATGGTGAATGGAAAACCGGTCTGCGAAATGACGGATTTCAGTATGCATTTATCTCCCTGGGAAATAAAGTGGGAATGGCAATTGGAACTTCCGTACTGGCAGCAGTGCTTGGGGCATGTGGATATGCCGCTAATGTTCAGCAAAATGATACGGTCCTGGCAGTCATGAAGCACTCTTTTACGACGATTCCGGGAATCCTGTGGATGATCACAGCATTGGTGTTATTCTTCTATCGCCTGAACCGGAAGGCGTATAATAACATTGTCAAAGAAATTAAGGAGAGAAAGTCAGGGCATTAAAGCCTTCAGAGCGTGACTTTCAGTTTCTATCCGGGCCTTTAATTCAAAGATCAGGCGGCATTGCTGCCTGATGTCCAGGGTCCGTTCTTCACATTGCTTTCTAATGCGCTTCAGACGATCGGCATACAGAATGACACTGCGGTCTTCCATATCTTTTCCCTTCAGCATGGATTCTTCGAGAACAGCTTTCTGGTACATATTTTCGACGGTTTCCAGCTGTTTCAGTAATTCGGGGATCTTTTTCAGATATTCATTATATATTTCAATGCGGTGAAGTTCTTCCTGTGTATTCAGTAATAAATCCATATTTTCCTCCATATTTTTTGTTTTTTTCAGTATAGCGCAAAAGCAGGTCTGATGTACAGAGATATTCCATATATTTTCCACTTGAAAAACGAACATAAGTTCGATATAATTGAAATGAAAAACAAACATAAGTTCGAAAAAAGAAGGGGTATAATGGAAACAAACAGGGTCTATATAGCGATTGATTTGAAATCTTTTTATGCATCTGTGGAATGTGTAGAGCGTGGACGTAATCCGCTGACAACACATCTTGTAGTGGCGGATAAGAGCCGTACGGAGAAAACGATCTGCCTTGCAGTATCCCCTTCTTTGAAAACCTACGGGATTCCAGGAAGGGCAAGGCTGTTTGAAGTTGTACAGAAGGTAAGGGAGATCAATGCAAAACGAAGGTGCAGGGCTCCCGGCGGAGTGTTTCAGGGAGTGTCGGATGATGCACAGAAGCTGGAAGCATCACCGGCCCTTGAAGTGAACTATATTGTGGCTCCTCCGCAGATGGCACTTTATATGAAATACAGTGCGCGTATTTACGATATTTATCTGAAATATGTGGCGCCAGAGGATATTCATGTATATTCGATCGATGAAGTGTTTATGGATGTGACGAATTATCTGGGAACTTATCGGATGTCAGCCAGGGAGCTTGTGCAGAAGATCATACATGATATATTGGAGTCAACGGGGATTACAGCAACGGCGGGCATCGGGACGAATCTGTATCTGAGCAAGGTTGCCATGGATATTGTGGCGAAGCGTATCGAGCCGGATCAGGATGGAGTGAGAATTGCGGAGCTGGATGAGATGTCGTACCGGGAACTTTTGTGGTCTCACAGACCGCTTACGGACTTCTGGAGAGTAGGAAAGGGGTATGCAAGAAAGCTGGAGGAACGAGGCTTGTATACGATGGGGGATGTGGCAAGATGTTCTATTGGCAGGCCATCGGAATATTATAATGAAGATCTTTTGTATCAGACATTTGGTGTGAATGCAGAACTTCTGATTGATCATGCCTGGGGATGGGAGCCCTGTACAATTGCAGATGTCAAGGCATATCAGCCGGAGAACAACAGCGTGGGATCCGGACAGGTACTGCAGCATCCCTATGATTACGGAAAAGCCAGATTGATTGTGAGGGAGATGACAGATCTCCTGGTACTGGATCTGGTCGATAAACATCTGGTGACGGATCAGATCGTGTTGACGGTTGGATACGATATTGAGAACCTGAATACTGAAAAGAAGAAAAAGGCATATCGGGGGAAGGTGAAGACTGATCATTACGGAAGAACGGTACCGAAGCATGCACATGGAACGGTGAATCTGGACAGGCAGACATCATCTACAAGAGAGATCATGGATGCAGTCATGGATCTGTATGAAAGAATTGTTGACAGGGAACTTCTGGTGAGAAGGATATATCTTACGGCCAATCATGTGATAGATGAAGCACAGGCCGGTGGAAAAGAAACCTACGAGCAGTTGAATCTTTTTACAGATTATGAGGCACAGCGGGAAAAAAGAGCTGAAGAAGAGAAGGCGTTTGAGAAAGAAAGAAGGATGCAGGAAGCGGTGCTTCATATAAAAAAGAGATTTGGAAAAAATGCGATTCTGAAGGGAATGAACCTGGAAGAAGGCGCTATGACGATTGAAAGAAATGGTCAGATCGGAGGCCATAAAGCATAATGATGGGAGGATGCACATGGGAGGCAGGGAAAATGATTACAGTGACATG
This sequence comes from Dorea sp., assembly GCA_016295505.1. Taxonomy (GTDB): domain Bacteria; phylum Bacillota; class Clostridia; order Lachnospirales; family Lachnospiraceae; genus Dorea_A. Next base: position 5,010 of record JAEDLC010000032.1, on the reverse strand, counting down.
ATTCACCGGAATCATCACATATCGAAGACGCATCCTCAGATGCAGGTGTCTGTAAGGGCGGCACAATTTGCTCCGTTTCAGGCGCTGACCGGGTACGGGGATGCGATTCGTGAGGTGTCCAGACTGACGGACAGACGAGTTGAGCTGGATGAATATGAAAAAGAACGGATCAATCAGAAGCTTTTACGGTTAAAAGGACGGATTCGGGAGCATCCGGCAATTGCAGTGACTTATTTTGTGCCGGATCAGAAAAAAGACGGTGGTGTGTATGTACGTGTTACCGGAAGAGTACAGGGGATGAAAGAATATGAACATATTCTTGTGATGGAAGATGGTACCCGGATAACAATCGAGGAGATCCTGGAGATAGATATGGGCGATGCCTGAAGTGCGGCGTCTTTCTGTTATCTTTTTTTCATTCGGATCCCCTCGGTTTCGAAACAGCTGAGCCAGGGATATTCCATGTAATTTACATGGATCTGACCACATACTTCTATCCCTTCCGGCTTGTAATATACCTTTCCGAGGATGCTGTTATCGAAGATATACCCCTGTTCTGTTAATTCCTGTTGACTTTTATTAGTAAAATCTACTAATATCTCCAGACGAGGAGGGGCACATCAGCTGGATATTTCTTCAATATTGAGGACAATATCTTTAAAATTCAGACGTTTCATATAATCAATCGCTTTGTCATTTAATTCAACCATAGTCTGCATTCCCCTTTCTGGTATCTATCATGGCACAGAGAAGATGAAAAAACAAGATTTTTTGAAACAGGCTGCTTTTGTTTGTCCGGTTGACCTGCCTGACAAAAAGAGATAAAATGGGTTACAGTTTGAGGTGTATTATGGACGGATTAATATTGGCGGGCGGAAAGAGCACACGCATGGGAGGAAAGCATAAAGGGTTTCTTCAGATGGAAGCGGAGACTTTTATGGATCGATTAACAAGAGAAATGAAGCGGCGGGCAGATCGGCTGTGGATTTCGTATGGAAGGGACATCCATGCGAATTATGAGGGCTGCCGGGTGGTTGTGGATGAATATCCGGGATGTGGTCCCATTGCCGGGATTCATGCGGGACTTTGTGTCTGTGAATCGGAGCTTTTGATGGTGGCAGCGTGCGATATGCCGTTTTTAAAATCAGAATTGTATGTGTTGCTTGAAAAACATATAGCGGACCATGATGGGGCAGTGCCGGTGAGTAAAGGCAGAATACATCCGCTTGCAGCAATCTACAGAAAACGTATCCTGACGGTTCTGGAAGAGCAGCTTGAGTCCGGAAACTATCGGCTGAGAGATGCACTTGCAAAAATGGATATTGTATATGTGGATGTATCCGGAAAGCCGGAGTATGAACAGATGATTCGGAATATCAATACAATAGAAGAATATCGGAAAATATGAATCCGGTGAAATCGGGAGAAGAGATGGAAATGGAAAGAAAAAAGCAGATGATTGCTGTGGTATGTGGTGTGAAAAACTCCGGAAAAACGACGCTTCTTACCGGGCTGGTAAAAAATCTTACGGACAGGGGTTTGAAAACGGCAGTGATCAAGCATGACGGTCATGATTTTGAATGTGATATAAAAGGAACGGACAGTTTCCGCATGAAAGAAGCAGGGGCATATGGAACAGCGGTGTTTTCTTCGTATCGGATTTTTATACATAAAACCGGAACCGGGGAGAAAGACGAGGAACTGATCGGAATGTTTCCGGAGGCAGATGTGATTCTGATTGAGGGAATGAAAGAAAGCGAGTACCCCAAGATTGAAGTGATCAGAAAAGAAATATCAAAAATGCCGATATCGAATCCAAAAGGACGTTTTCTGATCGTGACGGACTGGGAAAGCGAGATATATGATGAACCGGTAATGAGATTTGATCAGGTAGAGGAGATTGCAGACCGATTGTTAGATCAATTACAGAATAGAACAAAGAATTATTAGAATTGGATAAAAAATAGAATGAAAAATTGTGTTATATTACGAATATTTGAATTCGTTAAATTTCCTCTTTTATTTTTGATGATTATGGGGTATCATAGTATATGCACTAGATGTTGTGCGGAACTGGTTAGTCGGGAACAATATTTGGTGGTGTAGAACGGGGAACACCCATGGTATTGTCAGCAGATATAAGTGAGGGACAGATATGAATATTGAGGTAAAAACGAATGTAATCAAGAGAAATGGTGAGGAAGTAAACTTTGATCTGAATAAGATTATCAATGCGATTAAGGCTGCCAATGGTGAAGTTGATAAGCTTTATCAGATGAATGAATATCAGATCATGGCGGTTGCGGAGAATGTTGCACAGCAGATTCAGAGATCCACCCATGCAGTGAATGTGGAAGACATCCAGGATATGGTCGAGACCGGCATTATGGAGATGAGAGGCTACGAGGTCGCACAGAAGTATGTACGTTATCGCTATAAACGCGAGCTGACCCGTAAGTCTAATACAACGGATAATGGAATCCTTTCTCTTCTGGAGCATATGAATGAAGAAGTGAATCAGGAAAATTCCAATAAAAATCCGGTCATCAATTCTACACAGCGGGATTATATGGCAGGTGAAGTGAGCAAGGATCTTTCCAGACGTGTGCTGCTTCCGGAAGAGATTGTACGTGCACACGAAGCAGGAATCATTCACTTTCATGATTCTGATTATTTCGCACAGAAGGAGCACAACTGTGATCTGATCAATCTGGAGGATATGCTTCAGAATGGTACTGTGATCAGTGAGACTATGATTGAGAAACCGCACAGCTTTTTTACAGCATGTAATGTAACGACACAGATCGTTGCCCAGGTTGCAAGTAATCAGTATGGAGGACAGTCTTTTACACTGGCACATCTCGCGCCGTTTGTTGATATCAGCCGTCAGAAGATCCGTAGAAATGTTATCGCTGAACGTGAGGAATGCGGCGAGAATCTGGATGAGAATATTATTAACAAAGTGACAGAGCGCAGACTGAAGGATGAGATCAAGAGCGGAATCCAGACGATTCAGTATCAGCTGATCACATTGATGACCTGTAACGGACAGGCACCGTTTGTAACGATGTTTATGTATCTGGATGAAGTACCGGAAGGAAGAACCCGTGACGATCTTGCAATGATCATTGAGGAAGTTATGCTCCAGAGAATGCAGGGAGTTAAGAATGAGAAGGGGGTATGGATCACACCGGCGTTCCCGAAACTGATCTATGTTCTGGATGAAGATAATATTACAGAAGGTTCCAAGTACTGGTATCTGACAGAGCTTGCTGCAAAATGTACTGCAAAGCGTATGGTTCCGGATTACATTTCTGCAAAGATCATGAAGGAACTGAAGAAGGGTGAAGTATATCCCTGCATGGGATGTCGTTCTTTCCTGACGGTAGAAGATACGCAGATGAATCCGGACGGAGGTCATAAGTTCTACGGAAGATTCAATCAGGGAGTTGTCACGATCAATCTGGTAGATGTGGCATGTTCTTCCGAAGGAGATATGGAGAAATTCTGGGAGATTCTGGATGAACGTCTGGAGTTGTGTCATCGCGCGCTTCGCTGCAGACATGAGCGTCTGCTTGGAACGGTATCTGATGTGGCACCGATTCTGTGGCAGAATGGTGCGTTGGCAAGACTGAAAAAGGGTGAGAAGATCGATCGCCTTTTATATAATGGATATTCTACGATTTCCCTGGGCTATGCAGGACTCTATGAGATGTGTGTACGTATGCTTGGAAAATCTCATACGGATCCGGAGGCAAAGCCGTTTGCAATGCAGGTAATGCAGAGACTGAATGACAAGTGCAAAGAGTGGAGAGAAGCCGAGAACATCAGTTATTCTGTATACGGAACTCCGATGGAATCTACAACATATAAGTTTGCAAAATGTCTGCAGAAGAGATTTGGAATTATTCCAGGTGTAACGGATAAAAATTATATTACCAACAGCTATCATGTACATGTGGCAGAACAGATCGATGCATTTAAGAAGCTGAAATTTGAGGCCGACTTCCAGAAGCTGTCTCCGGGAGGAGCGATCAGCTATATTGAAGTACCGAATATGCAGAACAACATACCGGCAGTATTGTCTGTAATGCAGTATATTTATAATAATATTATGTATGCAGAGCTGAATACCAAGAGTGATTATTGCGAATGCTGCGGTTATGACGGGGAGATCCTGATTAAAGAGGATGAGTCCGGAAAGCTGATCTGGGAATGTCCGAACTGTGGTAATCAGAATCAGGACAAAATGTTCGTTGCCCGCAGAACCTGTGGATACATTGGAACACAATTCTGGAATCAGGGACGTACGCAGGAGATCAAGGAGAGAGTGCTGCATCTGTAAAGCGGAAGAATAAAGGGATATAAAAGTTTATATAGAAAGAGCTCATGCCATTGTTTATGGGATGAGCTCTTGCCGCATAAGGAAAATTTTTTATAGAAGATGTTTAGGGATTATTTTAAATAAAATATACTGGTAAATTTACAAAAATTGTGTTAATGTATATGTAAAGCATTACATTTCTAATTTCTAAGCGGAAACGCATCTTTGATATCGTCTGAAAATATCTGACAGGAAATCTCAATGCTTTCAATCTGTCATCTTTTATAATGGAATCAAAAGGCTTCCGGAGAAGATGGAGTTAAGTTTATCAGATTTATATGAAATTCCGGAGCTTGACCCCTCTCTGGAACTGAAAGCAATGTTGCTGAATATTAATCCGGGGAAGAATGAAGTTCTAAAAGAGGCGTGCCGGGCACTGAAGGATTATGCGGAATACACATGGCGGGTCCGTAAGTATGCAGAAGAAATGATGCTGGAAGAAGCCGTAGAAAAAGCAATAGAAGAATGTATAGAGGAAGGAATTATGGCAGAGTTTTTGTCAGAGAACAGAGCGGAGGCGAAGTCGGTGAGTATTTACGAATATGATGAAGAAAAACATATGCGACAGACGAGAGAAGAAGGAAGAGAAGAAGGGAAAGAGTGTATCAATAGCCTGAATCGGAAAC
>JAEDLC010000031.1 GCA_016295505.1 Dorea sp. | reverse complement strand
CTTCATATTACTTTCTTTCATTCTCATCTTCCCCTTCCTCCAATATTGAATCTTCTGGTTTTTTATGTACTCTTTCTTGTTATATATAGAATATCATATTGTCAGTTTTTTTCAACCATAGTGCTTAATTTACATCGAATAACTCGAACGAAAACTTAAATATCTGATATTTTTTCCGATATATTCATATTGGAAAGGTAGAAATTATTACAACATACCTCTGGATTTGTATATATTACAACATTATATAAAAAAAAGGATTGTTGCAAAATACATTCGTATCATTTTGATATTATGCAATTTTCACAAGAAAAGCTGAGGTAAGCGACTCAGCGTCGAAGCGTTCTTGTGAAAATTGCATATAACAGAATGAAATCAAAAGATTTGCAACAATCCCGATTTTCTAATTTTTATGCTTCATCAATCGCTTTTCCGATGTCATGTCTCATGTATTTGTTATCAAACTGTACCCATTCCGTTGCAGCATATGCATTGGCTCTTGCTTCTTTGAGGTCTTTTCCTTTTGCAGTAATACCAAGTACGCGTCCACCATTTGTTACGATCTGGTCTCCGTCAAACCTGGTTCCCGCATGGAAGCAGTAATAACCTTCATGCTTCTTAAACTCATCCAGGCCTTCGATCGGAAGTCCTTTTTCGTATGCCACCGGGTAGCCCTCACTTGCAAGTACGACACAGACTGCCGCATTGTCTTCAAACTGCAGGTCTACCTGATCCAGTGTTCCGTCAATACAAGCCTCTACCACTTCAATGATATCATTTTTCATTCTCGGAAGTACAACCTGTGCCTCCGGGTCACCAAATCTTGCATTATACTCCAGTACCTTCGGTCCATCTTCTGTCAGCATCAGTCCAAAGAAGATAACTCCCTTAAACGGTCTGCCCTCTGCCTTCATGGCATCCACTGTTGCCTGATAGATATACTGATTACAGAAATCCTCTACTTCCTTTGTATAGAACGGACTCGGTGAAAATGTACCCATACCGCCGGTATTCAGTCCGGTATCCCCATCGCCTGCACGTTTGTGATCCTGCGCTGATGTCATAGTCTTGATCGTATTGCCGTCTACAAAAGAAAGTACAGACACTTCACGTCCCGTCATGAATTCTTCAATGACCATCTCATTTCCTGCTGTACCAAATTTCTTATCCAGCATGATCGTCTTGACACCGTCTTTCGCTTCTTCCAGATTATGACAGATCAATACTCCTTTTCCGAGCGCAAGTCCGTCTGCCTTCAGAACGATTGGGAATTTTGCTGTTGTCTCCAGGTACTCAATTGCCTTGTCCGGATCTGTAAAGTTCTCATAAGCAGCAGTAGGAATATGATACTTTTTCATCAGATCTTTTGAAAATGCCTTGGAGCCTTCCAGAATTGCTGCGTTCTTTCTTGGTCCGAATGCGCGGATACCTGCTGCTTCCAGTTCATCCACCAGACCTCCGACCAGTGGATCATCCATTCCGACAATCACAAGGTCAACTTCTTTTTCTTTTGCAAATGCAACGATTTTATCAAATTCCATTGCGCCGATCGGAGCGCACTCTGCATATTCTGCAATTCCTGCATTTCCCGGTGTACAGTAGATCTTATCTACTCTGTCACTCTTTGCCACACAGTATGCAATTGCATGCTCTCTTCCGCCGCTTCCAACTATCAGTACCTTCATTCTGTTCCCTCCAAACTGCAATTCTCCACTGACTACTCAGCGATATTCACTTTTCCGTTTTCAACCGTTACCTTCCCGTTTGCGATCAGGTTGATTGCCTGTGGAAGAATCTTCCACTCCGCCTGTTCCATTACACGACGCTGAAGTACCTCAGGCGTATCTCCCTGCTGAACCTCAACTGCCTTCTGTAAGATGATCGGACCTGTATCCGTTCCCTCATCTACAAAATGAACGGTTGCACCGACCACTTTGACGCCACGTGCAAGTGCCGCCTCATGTACTTTCAATCCATAGAATCCGGTTCCGCAAAATGACGGAATCAGAGACGGATGGATGTTAATAATACGGTTTCTGTATCTTTCAATCATAGCCGGCGGAATCACCACAAGAAAACCAGCCAGTACAATCAGGTCCGGATTCATCTTTTCTACCTCTTCCAGAAACTTCTCATTAAATTCCTCACGGGAAGCATATTCTTTCGGAGAGATACATAATCCCCGGATCCCATGCTTCTGTGCACGTTCCAGTGCATAAGCATTCTTATTATTACTGATCACTCCTGCAATCTTAGCATTGGTAATGACGCCGGATTCTGCAGCATCAATGATCGCCTGCAGATTTGTTCCTCCACCGGATACCAGAACGACTACATTTAGCATAATGTAACTCCTTTTTCACCGGCCTCAATGTGTCCTACTACATAAGGCTCTTCACCAGCTGCCTTAATTGCCTCCATTGCCCGATCCACTTCTTCCGGTGCGATTGCAAGTACCATGCCAAGTCCCATATTAAAGGTATTGTACATCATCTCTTCTGCAATATCTCCCTTTTTCGCCATCAGACGGAAGATAGCCGGTACCTCATAGCTGTCTTTCTTCACAACGGCACGTACTCCGTCCGGAAGCATTCTTGGAATGTTTTCGTAGAATCCGCCGCCCGTAATATGGCTGCATCCTTTCACAGTCACACCGCTGTTTTTAATACTCTTTAATGCTTTCACATAGATTTTTGTCGGTGCGATCAAAGCTTCACCTAATGTTTTACCTAATTCATCATAGTATGTATCCAGAGATTCTTTTGTCATCTCAAATACTTTACGTACCAGGGAGAATCCGTTACTGTGAACTCCACTGGATGCCATTGCAACCAGAACATCGCCCGGTCTGATATTCTCACCGTTGATGATATCCTTCTTGTCTACAACACCAACCGCAAATCCGGCAAGATCATATTCATCCTCCGGCATAAGTCCCGGATGCTCTGCAGTCTCTCCACCGACAAGTGCACATTCGGACTGTTTACATCCTTCTGCCACACCACTTACGATCGTAGCGATCTTCTCCGGATAGTTCTTACCGCATGCAATATAATCCAGGAAGAATAAAGGCTCTCCACCGGAACATGCAATATCATTCACACACATGGCAACAGCATCGATACCGATTGTATCATGCTTGTCCATCACGAATGCCAGTTTTACCTTTGTTCCACAGCCATCGGTTCCGGATAACAGAACCGGTTCCTCCATATTTTTGATGCCGCTCAGATCAAAAGCTCCGGCAAATCCGCCAAGACCACCCAGTACTTCTGGTCTCATCGTCTCTTTTACATGTTTTTTCATCAATTCAACTGACTTATATCCGGCTTCAATATCAACGCCCGCATTCTTGTAATCCATACTCTTTCTCCTTGTATTATGATTTTGTATATTTACTGTATTACAGTCTGTAACTCTATTTCTGAGCGAGATAAGCTTCATAGCCGATCTCATCAAGCTTTGCTGCTTTCCCCTGTACCGTTTCCTTCATCTCTGTTGTATATGCTTTCAGCTTGTCAAGCAATTCCGGGTCTGACACTGCCAGAATCTTTGCAGCCAGAATCGCCGCATTCATTCCGCCGTCAATCGCAACTGTCGCAACCGGTATTCCAGGCGGCATCTGAACGATAGAAAACAATGCGTCTTCACCCGCGAGATTCTTTCCGGACATCGGCACTCCGATCACCGGCATCGGGAACAATGCTGCACACATTCCCGGAAGATGCGCTGCCATTCCGGCACCTGCGATAATTACTTTCATTCCTTTTCCTTCTGCTGATTTCGCCCAGTCAAAGAACACATCCGGTTCACGGTGGGCGGAAATGATCGTCATCTCATAATCAATACCGAACTTTTCCAGCATTGCCGCAGCCTTACTCATGACCTTCAGATCTGAGTCACTTCCCATAACAATTCCTACTTTTGGCATATTCTTCATCCTTTCTCATTCAGACGTCATACGTCCGTATCACGAACAGCATTCGTTCGCAATTCATGATACCTTATTTATCCATTTTTTTCAACGGTTCATTTAAAATCTCTGTCCCTGCAAGTACAAATCTTCCATTTTCCAGAAGAATGATCTCTTCTCCCGATGCCGTTACCACAGAGATACGTTTTAACTCTTCATATGGTATTGTAATATCTGTATGGCAATGGAAATATGCTTTGGACACATCCTCTTTTCTTAATATGGAAACCGAGTTATCTCTTGCCACGATCTCCTTTCCGTTCGGATTATATACCTTGATATCCTCACTCCAGCTGTAGCAGGTATCTCCCACAGCAAAATGCGGTCCCATCTTCTCAGCGATCAGAATCGGCATCTTATCTTCTATCCCATATTTCTTTGCCGCAACATAAGCCGTCGTGTTCGTTCCGATGGCAAATTCTCCCAGCGGGAGTGTCGGATGTTTGTACAAAACCGTGTCATGAATATATTCTTTATTCTCCAGCTCGCGCTCGAAGTTCTTACAGGTATAATCTGCAATCATTCCATTGGCAAATGTAATCTCAAGATCGCGATACTGCAGATCATTCAGATATACTTTACTGACGTGGAGGACACCATTGGTTCCTTCCAGCACCGGAGATGTAAATACTTCTCCCACCGGAATATTGACATCTGCCACGCAGTTTTCAAATATCGTCTCCTTTTGCGGATCCTGAAGTCTGCAAAGCTGAACCTTCAGATCCGTCCGGTTTCCATTGCCGCCGAGAATATGCACGTATTCTCCCTGATCCAGTGCATCAATCAGTGTCTGCTGCACTTTTTCATATGTTGCGGCGTCCAGTGTATTGATCCGGATGATTTCTTCAAAGATCTCTTCATATTGACTTCCGATCTCCGGAACCGGATATGCAATTATGGTAAAACTGCGTTCATCTCCCGGAATATACGCATTGGTCAGCTGACTCTGGCGACTGTCATAATTCAGAGACAGTTCCTCCTGCTTCTCACTCAATTTGCATGCCGTTTCCTTCGGAACCGGTTCAAACGGCTTTTCTCCAAAGGTTTCCATACATGCAGGACCCGCAAACCTGGCGGCCTCTTCCTTATAATGCTCATACGTCGTCTGAATCACTTCCAGCTTTCGCTCAACGAATTTCTTATCCAGAAATATCGACTGATCATCCTTGTGGTCATATTCGTATTGTTTGTTGGCAATTGCTCCGTAATATCCGATCTTGCGATGCTGCCGTTTTGTCAGCGCACTGACAGCAGCACGATAGATCACAGGACGAAGTCCCATTTTTTCAAAATTTTCAATTGCCTTTTTGATCACGAGTTCAAAGCCAAGTGTATAGCGGATATTGACAACCGACTTTTTAGACAGATCTTTCCCGGTATTAACAAATCCCATCCGATATCCTTCCGTGTAGACATCTGCCATCTTCTGAATGGTCTCTTCCGGAAGAGTTGCCAGATATCTTGCTGTTCCCAGTTCATTTTCTCCGATATACTCTCCGAACTGATACAGATACTTTTCATCCCTCAGATCACTGTTCATGATCATATCCGCTGCAAAGGATTCTTCCGGACATATCTGCTCCCTGATTCTGTCTGCCACAAACACATCACAGTAATCACTTGCATACCAGTAAAGCACATCTTTGATCGTATCCGGTTCAGGCTCTTCCCCCTCGAACAGATTATAGATCTCAATCAGAAGCTCAAACAGGATATCCAGGTACTCGGTCTTCCCCTCGTACACATAAGGAATTGCTCCTCTGAGCTCTGCATAAAGAAAACCAAGCATCTTTCCGTATACTTCTCCCAATTCAGCTGCCGCATAATCCGGATTCGCATAACTTGTTTCATAGTTTTCCGGAAGAATATCCTGATACAGCATATGATTCCATGCTTTCAGATGTTCCGCATCTGCCCTCTGATACACTCCGCCAATCAATTCTTCTCTCAACTTGTGAATCATCTCTGCAAATTCTGCCATTTTCACAAAATACTCCCGATACGGTTCTCTGACCGTATTCTCGCATTTTATGGATTGGATTCTGGCAATTGCAAGTTCATATCTTTCTTCTATCATCTACAACAGCCCCCTGACAAATAATAAAACCAGCATCAGCAGAAAAGCTCCATTTACACCAATTCCCACTTTGCAGGTTATGTAATTCTTATCTCTTTCCTTCAGGCCTTTGATTCCAAGCCAGATTCCGAAACCTGCTAAGGCCAGCGTGCCAAGCCCGAGGAAACCGATCAGAATATTCACGTCCCCTTTATTAAAAAACGCAAATATGATCATGGATAACAGGAGCATTCCTACAACTACCGCATATGCACAGGAGTAGATCCCTCTTTTTGAGTGCCGGTACGGCCTCTGACCATACTTCGTCCGGATCATTTTTTTTCGTTGTTTCTCACGTGCTTTTGCAGCCGCCTTTTCTCTATCTTCTTCTGTTTTTCTTTTTTTTCTTATTATCATGTCTTCTCCTTACCGCCGCTCCTGCTACAAACAATATATACCCCAGAAGGCCTCCGATCGTATTGAGCAGAAGGTCATCTACATCGAAGCTTCCCACCCTCGTCAGTAATTGAAAAGTCTCAACACAAAGGCTGAGACCAAAGCTGTAAAATACAGTCGAAAAAAAGCTCCTGTATCTGCTTGCCATTGGCATAAAGATTCCGAATGGTACAAAGATAATAACGTTTCCAAACAGATTTGTAAACATTGCAAAGAGCCCCACCTGATTCCGATACTGCCAGAATCTTTTTATCTCTTTGAATAATACAAAATTGTAATGATATTCCTGCATTTCTCCTGTACGTCCATACCAGTCGGAAAACAACAGGAAATATATGATAAACATAATATATAATATAAATAGTATTTTTCCGAAAACCCGGATTCTCTTACTTCTTTTTGAATCCAAATATCCAGCACCCTTTCAGTTCAGACAATTAAAATATCAGTCCTTTTTTCTCTTTCAGCAAGCGTGCTCCACTCACAATTGCAATCACACCCACCGTAATTCCGATCACAGCAACCACGATTCCGATCGCAATATTTGCAGATCCGACAAGACTCATTGTTTTATACGCTTTCTCATTCATATATTATTCCTCCGGTTCCTATTTCACACCATACTGTTTATAATATGCATCAATCGCTGTTTTTAATGTATCATCAATTACAATTTTTCCCTGACATTCTTTATTATAAAGATGCTCTACTACTTCTTCCATTGTAACGATCGCATTCGTATCAAATCCATACAGATCTTTGATCTCATCCAATGCACATTTCTCTCCGCCCTTGCCGACTTCCATACGGTTCAGAGATACCATAAGACCTACGATCTCCACATCTGCCGCACCACGTACCTTTGGAACCGTCTCTTCCATAGACTTTCCGGAAGTTGTGACATCCTCGATCATGATCACACGATCCCCGTCTTTTAACTTGCTTCCGAGAAAACTTCCCTTATCAGCTCCGTGATCCTTCTCTTCCTTACGGTCAGAACAATAACGTACCTCTTTGCCGTACAGTTCACTGAAAGCAATGGCCGTCACCACTGCCAGCGGGATTCCTTTGTATGCAGGTCCAAACAGCACATCAAAATCTGTTCCATAGCAGTCGTGAATGGCCTTTGCATAATACTCACCCAGTCTGCGAAGCTGTGTTCCTGTCACATACGCACCGGCATTCATAAAAAATGGAGATTTTCTTCCACTCTTTAACGTAAATTCACCAAACTTAAGCACATCGCTCTCTACCATAAATTCTATAAATTCCTGTTTATACTGTTCCATGTTTCATTCCTCCTGTCTTCTGTCCTTCTGTCAGGACATCTTTATCTCACAATGCCAACCATATCTTTTACAGATTCAAAGCCGTTTTTCTTCATATATGCTTCAATTCCTTCAATTACATCCAGAGTTGCACGCGGATTATGAAAATTTGCCGTTCCGACAGATACTGCGGAAGCTCCTGCCAGAATAAATTCCAATGCATCTTCCGCCGTACAGATACCGCCCATTCCAATGATCGGAATCCGAACCGCCTGTGCCGCCTGATACACCATACGCACGGCAATCGGATGCACCGCAGGTCCCGATACACCACCGGTCTTATTGGCTACCGCAAATGTACGCCGGTTTACATCGATCTTCATTCCGGTCAGTGTATTGATCAGAGAGATCGCATCCGCACCACCTGCTTCAGCAGCCTTCGCAATCTCGGTAATATCTGTAACATTCGGTGTCAGCTTCATGATGATCGGCTGTTTTGCGATCTTCTTGATCTGTCCCGTCAGTTCCTCTACATGACGTGCATCCTGACCAAATGCCAGAAAACCTGCATTCACATTCGGACAGGAAATATTGATCTCCATCATATCGATCGGCTCATCTGCCAGCCTTTCAACCACTTCCAGGTATTCCTCCGGTGCATGTCCGCAGACATTCACGATGATCTTCGTATCATATTGCCTTAAGAACGGGATATCTCTTTCACAGAAAAGATCTATTCCAGGATTCTGAAGACCGATTGCATTCATCATACCTCCATACACCTCTGCAACCCTCGGTGTAGGATTTCCTTCCCATGGAACATTGGCAACTCCCTTCGTTGTCACTGCCCCCAACTGATTCAGATCCACAAAGTCTGCATATTCCGCACCTGACCCAAAGGTTCCGGAAGCTACGGTAACCGGATTCTTCCATTCAACACCGGCAATATTTACTCTCATATCCATTAAAGCTCCACCTCCGTAGACAAGAATACCGGACCATCCTTGCAGATCCGTTTATTATTCACATTACTGTGGGAATCTTTTTCTTTAGACTTGCAGACACATGCAAGACACGCACCGATTCCACATGCCATACGTTCCTCAAGAGAAATATAGCATTCTATGTTATTTTTCTCAGCATAATCCTTAATTGCACGCAGCATTGGCATCGGGCCACAAGCATAGATCAGGTCTGCATCCAGCTCATTTTCCCGGATCGCATCCATGACATTTCCTTTGGTCCCGACACTTCCGTCTTCCGTAGAGATATACAGGCATCCGTTCTTTTCAAATTCATCTTTTAAAAACGTCTGCTGATCACGATATCCCACAACGATCTGCTTCTTTTCACATGTCATCTGTTTTGCAAGTTCCAGGATCGGAGGAACACCGATTCCTCCTCCCATTAGAAATACTTTTCTGCCCTCTGCTTTTTCATACGGGAATCCGTTGCCCAGCGGTCCTACAACCGGAATCTGATCTCCTGCTTTCAGCTTTGAAAACTGTTCCGTACCGGTATGCTCTCCGGTCACGCGGTATACAACGCGAAGGCATCCTCCCTCTTTATCAATCTCACAGATACTGATCGGCCGCGGAAGCAGCTTACTCGCATCCGTTGTATACATGGAGATAAACTGTCCAGGTCTTGCCTGCATGGCTGCTTCTGTCCGTATCCACATACTGTAGATCCCGTCCGCAAGCATTTCCTGTGATATCACTGTTGCCTGTTCTTTCTTCTTTTCCATTACGGTTACTCCTTATCTGCTCTCCAGCGCTCCTTTAATATCTGCAATCATAGCTTCTACTGCTGCTCTGGACGCATCGCCAAAGTTTTCTTCTCCATAAGAAGCATACTGTTCCTGCTTATATGCAGCAATAATTCCTCTCGAAGAATTCACGATTGCTCCAAGACCGTCTTCATTAAAGAAATGAACCAGATCCTTGCCTTTTCCGCCCTGTGCTCCATAGCCTGGTACAAGAATATAAGACTTCGGCATCACTTTACGAAGAACTTTTCCCATCTCAGGGTAAGTTGCTCCGACAACTGCTCCCACATAGCTGTACTCATCACCCATGAGTTCCTCTCCCCATGCTGCAACCTTTTCACCTACCAGCTCGTAGAGCGGACGTCCGTCAATCAACTGATCCTGGAACTCTCCACTGGATGGATTGGATGTCTTAACCAGTACAAAGATTCCTTTTTTCTCTTCTTTACATACATTCAGAAACGGATTCACGCCGTCAGATCCGAGATAAGGATTCACCGTCACAAAGTCCTCATCAAAAGGAACATATGACTGACTTCCCACCTGAACTTTACCAAGATGTCCGACTGCATATGCCGCAGAAGTAGATCCGATGTCTCCTCTCTTGATATCTCCGATTACTACAAGTCCCTTTGCCTTGCAGTAATCCACCGTCTTTTTGAACGCCTGAAGTCCCGGGATTCCAAACTGCTCGTACATGGCAATCTGTGGCTTCACTGCAGGAATCAGATCGTAAGTCTTATCCACGATCTCCTTGTTAAACTGCCAGATTGCTTCTGCCGCTCCTTCCAGCGTCTCTCCATATTCCGCAAATGCTTTCTCCTGTACCTGCTTTGGAATGTAATTTAACATCGGATCCAGACCTACCACGATCGGTGCTCCTGTTCTTTTAATATTAGCAACTAACTGATTAATCATTGTGCTTTCCTCCTGATTTTCTTTATTTTTCAAAAACAATCTTACCGTCCGCCAGTGTATACCTTACCTCGCCGGTAACCTCATATCCGTCAAACGGTGTATTCTTCCCTTTGGATACAAATGTGTTCTTATCGATCTTATAGGTCGGATTCGGATCAAACACGACAATATCTGCAATTTTTCCCTCAGATACGGATCCCTTTTCTTCCAGACCAAGGATCCGGGCCGGATGATAACTCATCTTCTCTGCCATTCCCATCATATCGATCAGCCCTGTCTTAACAAGTCCTGTATACGTAAGCGCTGCAGATGTCTCCAGTCCTACGATTCCAAATGCTGCATTTTTCATGGATCTGTTCTTTTCCTCTTCCGCATGAGGTGCATGATCCGTTGCGATTACGTCCATGGTTCCATCTTTCAGCCCCTGCCTCAGTGCCTCCATATCTTCTCTGCTTCTAAGCGGAGGATTCATCTTATAATTACCATCGTCTTCCGGAATATCATCCGTGCACAACATAAAGTGATGCGGACATACCTCTGCGGTCACCGGCAGTCCTTCTTCTTTTGCCAGGCGAACCATCTTCACACTGTCTGCAGTGGAACAGTGACACAGATGAAGCCTCACGCCTGTTTCCTTTGCAAGCAGAATATCCCTGGCCACGATCACATCTTCAACCGAATTCGTAATTCCCTTAAGGCCAAGCTCCTTTGCACGTTCCCCTGCATTCATTACTCCGCCTTCTACCATGGTAATATCTTCACAGTGTGCAAACACGGCGATTCCACACTCTTTTGCCTTCTTCATACCCTGTCTGTACAGAGAAGCATTCATCACTGATTTTCCGTCTTCGCTGATCGCATGGCAGCCGGCTTTTGCCATCCCCTCAATATCAGCCAGTTCTTCACCTGCCTGTCTCTTCGTAACAGCGCCCAGCTGAATCACATGAACCGGTGACTCGATCTTCGCTCGCTCATGCAGCTCCTCCACCATCTCACCGCTGTCGGTAACCGGTTTGGTATTGGGCATTGCACAGATTGTCGTAACACCGCCCCTTGCAGCAGCCTTTCCTCCTGTTTCCAGAGTTTCTTTGTATTCCAGTCCCGGATCCCGCAGATGCACATGAAGGTCTATAAAACCAGGCATCACATAACACCCTGTTGCATCGATCACACGATCCGTCTTTACATCAATCTTCTCT
The DNA here is from genome assembly GCA_016295505.1 of Dorea sp. GTDB lineage: Bacteria > Bacillota > Clostridia > Lachnospirales > Lachnospiraceae > Dorea_A. Next base: position 5,606 of record JAEDLC010000031.1, on the reverse strand, counting down.
GCGACTTTCTTAATTCTGTCATCTTCAATGAGTACATCGCAGCATTCATCTCTTTTGGTATGTGGATCTATCACATGTCCATTTTGAATTAAAATTGTCATATAAGTTGTCCTTTCTATCCTTATGATAAAATTCCATACTATGATTTATTCTATCACAAGGGATGCTAAAAGGGAATGCCAAAACTGGCATTCCCTTTTAATTTTACTTTATTTTATCGAAGTCCCTGAATGACCTCTATCGCTTTATCAAGCTGATTATCAGCTTCCGGATGATTCTCATCTCGTTCATGTTCCACTTCCACATCCGGAGTAATTCCCTTGCCGTTGATACTGCGTCCCTTTGGAGTAAAATATTCGGCAATCGTAAGCTTTACACAGGTTCCGTCATCCAGGTCGAACAATTGCTGAACAACGCCCTTTCCATAGGTCTGAGTTCCAACGATCGTCCCTGTTCCATAATCCTGTATCGCTCCGGAAAAGATCTCAGATGCGCTGGCACTGTATCCATTGACCAGAACAACCAGCGGTTGATTAAACTGATGTTCCTCATCGGAGGTCATCTCGTTTCGCTTTCCATTCTTATCTTCCGTATATACAACCAGTCCTTCGGGAACCATAAGATCTACCATATCGCATACGGTACTCAGAGAGCCTCCCGGGTTATTCCGAAGATCAACGATCAGGCCATTCATTCCCTGATTTTCCAGATCTTCCAATGCTGCTTTATACTGATCATAAGTCACTGCATCAAATTCAGACACTGCAATGTAGCCGATATTGTCTTCCAGCATCTGATACTGTACCGTCTGCGCCTGTATCTTATCTCTGATCGCTGTTACCGTAATCTCTTCTGCATCTTCACCACGAAGCACCGTAAGGTTCACCTCTGTTCCCTGTTCCCCTTTGATCTTACTGACAACCTCCGTAAGATCCTGACCGGTCACTTCCTCTCCTTCAACCTTATATAAGATATCATTATCCTGAAGGCCGGCTTTCATGGCCGGAGAATCTTCATAGATCTGCACCAGCGTAATCACACCGGAATCCATATTCTGACTGAGAACAGCTCCGATCCCGCTGTACTCTCCCTGAGTCGACTCATAAAGCGCCTGGGTCTCTTCCTCGTCATAATAGACGGAATACGGGTCATCCAGCCCACTGATATACCCTTTATAGATTCCTTCTTCCAGTTCATCTTCATCAACATCACCAAGATAATTCTGATCAATCAGTGTCTTGAGTTCAGATATCTTTGTCTCCGTTGTCTCAGTAACCGCTTCCTTTTTACCTGCTTTTATTCCACAGGCAGCCAATGCTGCAATCAATAACATAGCAAGGGCGCCAAAAAGCGCCCCCTTGAAAAAACTTTTTTTCTCTTTCATACGACTATGACCTTATCTCTCAAAAATAGTTCGCCGGATTCACCGGCATTCCGTTTAAATTCACCTGAAAATGAAGATGCGGACCGGTAGAATTACCAGTGGTTCCAACCGTAGCAATATTCTGTCCTTTGCTCACGGTCTGCCCCGCGCTGACAAATATTTGATGACAATGCATATAATAAGTGGTCAGCCCATTTCCATGGTTAATTACAATCATATTTCCTGCATTTCCGGAATATCCCGCAGAAACTACAGTTCCGCCTGCCGCAGCATAGATCGGTGTTCCTGTTGCAGCCGCATAATCAATTCCCTTGTGATTGGTACTCGCTCCGGGCAAAGGCTGTTCCCTGTATCCAAAATTACTGGATATGTAACTGTATCCGGGACACGGATGTGTAAATGTACCGTTACCGGTTATGACCGATCCTCCCGCAGTTCCGCCGGAACCACCTGCCGCCTGCTGCTGTTCCTGCTGCTTACGCAGCGCTTCTGCCGCAGCAGCCTCCAGTTCCGCAAGTTTATCCTGCGTATCTCCAAGATCACTTTCAATCTGCCCGATTTCCTCTTCCTTGCTGGCAATCAGTTCCTTTACATTCTCCTGTTTCTCGATCAGATCATCCTGCATCGTCTGAAGATCATCGTACTCCTCCCGAAGAGAAGTCTCCTGTTCTTCTACCTGCTGAACAATCTCCTGAAATTCCACCAGCATTTCCCTGTCATAAGACGAGATCGTTGATATATATTCCGCTTTATTCAAAAAGTCACTGATATTTTTCGATTCACAGAGTATTTCAATAAACTGGGAGTTTCCGCTTTCATACATATAACGAATTCTTTTCTTCATGCTTTCGTATTGATCGTTTTCATCAATCTTAGCCTGAATCAGTTCTTCTTCTTTTGTACTTATCTCATTTTCTTTTTCTTCAATTTTACCTTTTGTATCCTCCATCTCTGCCACTACAGATTCCAGCTGTTCTGCCAGAGATGCTTTTTCGTTTTCCGCGTCCTGCTTCTTCTTTTTTAATTCCTCCGCTTTCTTTTTCGTATCGTCTATCTCCGTGGCGTCCGCCTGCATCACAGTACCAAGAGAAAGCGCCAGAATCAGCAGAAAACTGATCATCCTCTTTCTTCGTATCATATGTATCTCCTTTCCGGAATATACCTGTTACACTTTTAAGTGCTTGCGGATCGTAAAGAAACTTCCCAGGAAACCAATTCCGACACCCAGCAGGACTCCGACCGGAAGTAATGTCCTGTATACACTTGTAACCGGGAGAAACTCCACAATATTACTCAACAGACTATACTTTGTCATAATATAGGTAATCGCCTTATCATACAGGAAGAACAATAAAACCAGAGGGATCAGTGCTCCCACAGCTCCAATGATCAGACCTTCTATCACGAACGGCGCCCTGACAAATCCGTCTTTTGCCCCGATATACTTCATGATTGCAATCTCTTCCCGTCTGACAGTAATTCCCATCGTTACCGTATTACTGATCAGGAAGATCGATACAGCAAGAAGAATCGCAATAATGACTGCTGACACGTATCCCACCAGTTTATTTACACTGGTAAGCGTCTTAGCCACAACATCGGATCTCTTTACCTTACGCACTCCATCCAGACTCTCCGCATAAGACACGACCTCTTTCTGCTTGGACACGTCTGACATATATACTTCATAGTTATCAGAATTGGCAAGCGGATTATCATCTTTAAAACCATCTGCCAGATCAGCGGATTCTCCAAAGTATTCATCCTTGAAACTGTCCCATGCCTCATCTGCACTTACATAGTTTACTTCCAGAACTCCATCCGTCTTCTCCAGGGCTTTTCCGATCTCTTTTTTCTCACTGTCTGACAATCCTTCTTCGAAAAATACGGTTATGGCAACCCCTTCTTCTGCCTTTTCCACCATGTAGTTAAAGTTCACTACAATAGAATAAAACAAGCCGAACAAAAAGATACATGCTGCCATCGTCGCAATAGATGCGATTGAGAACATACTGTTTCTCTTAATGTTCTTTACCCCTTGTTTCATTGAATATCCCAACGTACTAATTCTCATTATTATACCCACCTTTTTTCTCGTCGCTTACAATGACTCCCTTCTTCATCGTAACGACGCGCTTCTTCATCTCGTTTACAATCTCCTGGTTGTGTGTAACTACCAGAACTGTTGTCCCTCTGTCATTCGCCTCCTCCAGAAGCTTCATAATCTCCCATGAATTTGTCGGATCCAGATTACCTGTAGGCTCATCTGCCAGCAAAATCGTCGGTTCATTTACAATCGCTCTTGCAATCGCTACTCTCTGCTGCTCTCCACCGGAAAGCTCCTTCGGATAGGACTTATATTTCTGAGCCAGTCCTACCAGTGACAACGCAGCCGGTACCTTTTTCTTGATCACACGGCTCGATGTCTCAGTAACTCTCTGTGCAAATGCAATATTCTCATAGATATTTCTGTCTTTCAAAAGTCTGAAATCCTGAAATACAACTCCGATCCCTCTTCGATACATCGGAATCTGGCGATGTTTCATTCTGTTCAGATTATGTCCGTTTACAATAATCGTTCCGGACGTAGGCTCCAGCTCTTTCATGATAAGCTTGATCAATGTCGACTTCCCGGATCCACTGTCACCTACAATAAACACAAACTCTCCCTGTTCGATCTTCAGGTTTATGCCATTGAGTGCTGCAACCCCTTTTGAGTACTCTTTCTTCACGTCTCTTAGTTCAATCATACTGTCCTCCTAATTATTAATACTCCAACGACTCCATATACTTCATATATTTTACAACCATAAGCGCAATCTTAAAAGTAATGGCATCTTCAAACACACGCAGATCAAGACCGGTACTCTTCTGGAGCTTATCCAGTCGGTAAACCAGCGTATTACGATGAATATACAATTGTCTGGATGTCTCTGACACATTCAGGTTGTTCTCAAAGAACTTGTTGATCGTCGTCAATGTCTCCTCATCAAAGTCATCCGGAGATTTCCCCTCAAAAATCTCACGTATGAACATCTTACAGAGAGGAATCGGCAGCTGATAGATCAGGCGCCCGATCCCAAGCGCACTGTATGCGATCACATTCCGATCTCCAAAGAAGATCTTGCCAACATCCAGTGCAAGCTTTGCTTCCTTGTATGACTTTGATACTTCCTTAATATCATTTACAACTGTTCCGTACGCGATCAGAATATCCTCTTCCCCATCTTCTTTCAAAAGCTCATACATATTCTGAGCTGCCTTTTCCAGTTCTACATGACCGTCACCCGGCTCCAGTTCCTTTACAACGATAATATTCTTCTCATCAACAGCAGTCACAAAATCTTTGATACGATTTCCCAGAAGGTTACGGACATTATCCAGCGCATTACTGTCTTTTTCATGCTTTGTTTCAATAATAAAGATAACACGTCTTACTTCTGTGTCAATATGTAATTTTTTGGCACGATTATATATATCTACCAGAAGCAGATTATCAAGCAACAGATTTTTTATAAAATTATCTTTATCAAATCGTTCTTTATAAGCAACCAGAAGATTCTGGATCTGAAAAGCTGCAATCTTTCCAACCATGTAGACATCATCACTGCCACCATTTGCAAGAAGAATATATTCCAGCTGATGCTCATCAAAAATCTTAAAAAACTGATATCCTTGCACGACCTGACTGTCTGCCGGAGATTCCACAAAAGAAACTACTTCTCCTGCATAATTTTCTTCATCCGGAAACGTACTTGCAAGGGATTTCCCGTCCGTATCCATTACACAGAAATCAATCCTTGTAATTCCTTTCAATCCTTCAATTGTACTTTGAAGTATTTGATTAGATATCATATCTATCCCCTCCACTCTTTTCAATATGCACTTTTCACAACGAAATAAAGTGCCTTTCGTGCGAAATGCGGATTTTCATGTATTATACTAATATATATTACCAAAAAAATAAAGAGGAAATCATACTTTTTTGTTGATTTCCTCATGTTTTTCACAAAAAAAACATATTTTTCATCATGTACATAGTGACGAAAAGTAATTTCTTATTTTTTTCTTATGATTCAGCCTGAAAGTGAATCTGTTCTTTTTCTCTTTTCCAGTTCCCTCTTCAGAATATGACGTAAAAAAAATTGAGCGATCGGTCCATGTCCAAGAGATACATCTCCGGTAAACGAAACTGACTTTCCCACTCCCATCCATATTCTGA